>CAYZNA010000667.1:0-1520 GCA_964478665.1 uncultured Anaerolineales bacterium | reverse complement strand
GCACCCGCTCGCGGGCGGCGGCCGCGAGCAGCGGGCGGTCGTGGCTCTCCAGCAGGCAGGGGGCCGGGAAGGGCGCCGGCCGGCCGTAGGTGCGGGCAAAGATCTCCGAGCCGAGGGCGAAATTCTGGAAGACCTGCATGGTCGCCGAGCGGGAGAAGTCGTGGGCGCCGGCGAGCAGGTCGGTGAGCACGCCGTTCAGCCGGGCGCCGTCGGCCAGCAGCAGGCGCAGGGCAGTGGCGGGGGGGCGCTCGCCGGGCAGGCGCTCGCGGGCCACCCGACGGGCCAGCTCGAGGTAACGGTACCCGTCGGGGCGCGGCGCCCGGGCCAGGGCCTGCGCCAGCGAGGCCGGGGGGTGGGGGTGGTCGCGCCAGGCGTGGGCCAGCATCACCCCCAGGCACAGCGCCGAGGAGTCCCACTCGCTGGTCAGGCCGCAGGCCTCAAAAACCTGAATGGCGGCGTCATCCAGCCCGGCATCCGGCACTACCCCCTGTCGGGGACCTTCGGCAGTCCCCGAAGCGAAGCGGAGCGGGAACCCCATCTGGCGGGCAAAGTAGTCCACCGTGGCCTTGAGCGCGGCGTGATAGCCGCCGGCCTGCACCAACACCCCATCCACGTCAAACAGCCACAGCTTCATCGCGTCCGCCGCTCCAGTTCGGCCCCCACATCGGCGGGAGTCAACCCGCGCGCCGCCAGCAGCACCAGCGCGTGATAGCACAGATCGGCCAGCTCGGAGACCAGCCGCTCATTGCCCTGGGCGCTGGCCGCCAGAATCACCTCCACCGCCTCCTCGCCCACCTTCTTGAGAATCTCCCCCTCGCCGGCGGCCAGCAACCGGGCAGTATACGAGTCGGGCCGTGGCGCCCGCTGGCGCTCGAGGATGGTGTCAAACAGGGCGTTCAGGGTATCCATGGGGCAGGGTGTCGGGGTGTCAGGTGTTGAGGTGCCAGGGGGAGCCGCGGGCCAGCAGTGTCCCCATGATATGGACGTGAGACCCGCTGAGGATCAGGATCAGGCGCGAGTCTTTCAAATGCTGCTCCCATGCGTGCTGCAGGGCGGAGAGGAAGGCCGGGTCGGACTCGGCGGCGTAGGGCACCTCGTCGAGGACAAGGATCTGCTGTCTGCCGGCCACAAGGGCGGCGAAGGCCCGCCAGAGGTCGGCCCAGGAGTCGAAGGCCGGCGCCTGCGCCATCGAGAGGCCCAGCACGCTGGCGTACAGCTTGCTCGCGGCGCGACAATAAGCCACATGCTCTGTATTATATTTGCGGCGGGGGTTATTGGCAAAGCGCGGGCAGGTGTGCACCCTGTGGGCGTCGGGGTAGCCGGCGGCAATGCCGTCGGCTTCCCACCGATACGGGCGGCCACCGATGTTTTCACAGCGGGCATCCGTGGAAACGCCCCTTCCCACCGATACGGGCGGCCACCGATGTTTTCACGGCGGACATCCGCGGCCCTCCCCATCCGTGGGAACGCCCCTTCCCACCGATACGGGCGGCCACCGATGTTTTCACAGCGGGCATCCG
>CAYZNA010000666.1:0-1526 GCA_964478665.1 uncultured Anaerolineales bacterium | reverse complement strand
CCATCATGAATAGCACCGTCAGGCCCTGAATGACTTGCACCACAACCACCGGCAGACCGACCGCCGTCTGCATGGAGTTGGCGCCGGTGCGCAGTGCGCCGAAGAACAGGGCCGCCAGCAACACGCCGCCGGGGTGCAATTGGCCGACCAGCGCGACGGCGATGGCATCGAACCCCCACCCCGGCGAGAAACCCTCCAGCAGCCGGAACTGCACGCCGGCGATCTCCACCGCGCCGGCCAGCCCCGCCAATGCACCACTGAGGGCCATGGCCAGCACCATGATGAGCGTGACCTTCACCCCGGCATAGCGCGCCGCCTCGGAGTTGTAACCCACCATGCGCAGCCGGTAGCCCAGCGTAGTGTGGAAGAGCAGCAGGTACACCGCCAGCGCCGCTATCAGCGCCACCCCCAAGCCCAGGTGCAGGCTGGTGCCCGAGAGAATGATGGGCAGCCGCGCCGTTGCATCCACCGCCCGCGACTGGTAATTCCAGCCCGATTCGCGCATCGGTCCATGCACCAGGTAGCTGACGATGGCGACGGCAATGTAGTTCATAAAAATGGTAACAATGACTTCGTTGAACCCGCGGGCGGCTTTGAGGTATCCAGGGATCGCGCTCCACAGGAAGCCGCCCACCATCCCCAGCAGCAGCACCACGACGAGGTGGACGCCGGCCGGCAGGTGCAGCGCCGTGCCACCCCAAACGGCGAACAAGGCCCCCATGTAGATTTGCCCCTCGCCGCCAATATTGAAAACACTGGCCCGGAAGGCAAGCACTACAGACAGTCCGGCCAGCATCAACGGGATCGATTTGACCAGCGTGGTCGCCACGAGTCCCCAGTTGCCCACGGCCCCCCGGAACAAGGCCGCATACGCCTGGATCGGGTTAGCCCCGGCCCCGGCAATGATCACGCTCCCCGCCGCAAAAGCAATGAGAACTGCCCAGATGGGCAACGTCCACGAGAACACCTGCCCCAAGCCAATGCTTCTCAGACCTTTGAGGCGACGCAACATACCAGATTCCATAGATCCGCCCGTCAGACACTTAGTGGTCGTTTGGGGGTGAGGGCGGCCGCGCCGCCTCCACCCCCAAACAGCCTTACATCCCTTCCCTCTTACTTACTTACGCCGGGAAAGGAGCCTTACTTGACTTCCGGCAGAGTGACCTTGCCGGCCTTGATGTCCTCGACGGCCTGCTTGGTGGCCGCTTGAGCATCTGCCGATACCATAGGCCCGAACGCGGAGATGTCCTCGATCCCCTCGCTGAACCCGACGGTGAAGTTACCGCCCTTGAACGTGCCCGCCTCGATATCGGCGATGGCCTTCACCAGGATGCGGTCGACGTGCTGCACGATGCTCATCGCCACATTGTCGGGGGCCAAGTGCGACTGATCGCGCGTCCAGCCGATGACGAGCACGTCGCCCTTCTCCTTGGCCGCCTGGATGGCGCCCACGTTGGCATTGTCGCCGTTAGCGAGGATCACGTCCACGCCGGCGGAGATTTGCGCCAGGGCTGCTTCTTTAGCCT
>CAYZNA010000665.1:0-1536 GCA_964478665.1 uncultured Anaerolineales bacterium | reverse complement strand
CCCCCGACTACTCGACCACCCGACCCCCCGACTACTCGACCACCCGACCACCCGACTACCCGACCACCCGCCCACCCGACCACCCCCTTCCTCCTGCCCGAATGGCTGGAACTCTGGTGGCAGCACTTCGGCGCGGGCAAACAGCGCCCCGGCGGCCTGCTCTACTTTCAGCGCCACGGCCCCTTCCGGGTGGGCTACCTGCTCGGCACCGGCCCGATCCCCACGCGCGGGATGGGGCTGGCCGACCGGGCCGACCTGCCCGACCCGGCCGGGCTGGCCCGCGCTCTCGCCCCCGCGCCGTGGGACCTGCTCTGGTTGCGCGCCCTGCCAGACGATTCGCCCTCCCTCGCCGCATTCGCCTCCCTTGCCCGCGAGCGCGGCTGGCAGGCCGAAACCCGATTCCGTTCCGAGTCCCCGTACATCGAACTCCCGCCTGACTGGGAGACCTACCTCGCCGGGCGCTCCGCCGGGGTGCGCTACGAATACCGGAGCCACCGCCGCAAATTGGAACAGGCCGGGCGGCTGGAGATCGCCCACATCACTGGCCCACAGCCGGCGCTGGACGGCCTGCTGAACGAACTGCGCGCTGTGGACGCCGCCTCGTGGAAGGCGCGCGCCGGAACTGCGCTGCTCGCCCCGCCGCATCTGCGCGCTTTCATGAACGACCTCATCGGCGCTCTGCTTCCCTCCGCCCGGATGCAGGTCGCCACCCTGCGGCTGAACGGCGACCTGCTGGCTTACAACCTGTGCTTCCTCGGCGACGGCGTGGTGAGCAACTACAGCAACTCGTACCGCGAGTCCGCTCGCAAGTACTCCCCTGGCGCGGTGCTCATGGCCGAAAACATCCGCTGGGCCATTGAGAAGGGTTACACGGAATACGACCTGATGCGCGGGACGGAAGCCTACAAAGACCGCTGGGCCACCGGGCGGCGCACCGAGGTGGACCTGATTGTCACCCGGCCCTCGCCCCGCTCCCGGCTGGCGGCGGCGCTGCTGGTGGAGGCCCGCGAGCGGCTCAAATCCAACCCGGCTGCGCTGCACGTGCGGGATTGGCTGGTGCGGGTGGGCGCAGGCGGGCTATAATACGGGCCAGCACAAGGAGCGATTGCCATGCAAGCAGACGTAGAGAGTATTCTCCCCAAGATCCCCGAATCGCAGGTGGACATCAGCATTCACGTTTCCACCACGCTCAACGTGACCGCCGTCGTGGCTCGTCGCAAAGTCAACCGGCGGGTGCTGGAGGAAATTGGCACAGGCCTGATTGGCGACGATCCGACTCTGGTGATCGAGGGCAATCGGCTGCGCTGGCGTGTGCCGATTTTTCTGTGCTTGCCCTCTGCGGGCCGGTTGGGGCAGGTGGGGGCGATTGACGTGGATGTCAGAACGGGTGAACTGCTGGCCAATCAGGCCGCGCTACAGGCGATAGGTGACCATGCCGAGCGATTGGCTGCCGGTTCCACACTATAAAGAGTAGATTGACTAATGTTAGATTTCTGCTCGTAGTGGAGCACGCAGCGCAGTCTGTATGCGCCCCAT
>CAYZNA010000664.1:0-1538 GCA_964478665.1 uncultured Anaerolineales bacterium | reverse complement strand
ACCTCCGCCAGCCAGGCCGCCGGGTACGGGCGGGGTAACCCCGCCCCGACCCCCATCAGCTTGAGGGCCGCCCGCGCCGAGGGGTGGACCTTTGTCGCCCCCCCGACCGTGCCCACCGCCAGCGGCATTTCCAGCGTCCCGACCAGATTCCCCTCCCGGTCCTTTCCCCACGTGGACAGGCTGGTGTAGCGCCCGGAGCGCGCCGCGTAGGCGTGCGCCCCGGCCTCCACCGCGCGCCAGTCGTTGCCGGTGGCGATCACCACCGCGTCCACCCCGTTCATAATGCCCTTGTTGTGGGTGGCCGCCCGGTAGGGATCGGCGGCGGCGAAGGCCCACGCCTCGATGATGCCATCCCGCACCCTCTCCCCGCTGTACTCGTCAAAGGCCAGCGCCCCCACGGGCACCGTGCAGCGCGCGCGGGCCAGCCGCCGGTCGGCGAGGTTGGAGAGGATGCGCAGGTGCACCCGCCCGCCGGTGATCCCCTCCACCGGCGGCGCCAGCCGCTCCACCACCGTGTTGACCGCGTTGGCCCCCATCGCGGCGCGGGTGTCGTAAATCAGGTGGGCAACCAGAAACGGCCCGATGGGCGACTGCTCGATCACGCGCACTTCCAATTCGCGCGCCCCGCCGCCCAGTCCCACGATCACCGGATCAATCCCGTTCGCAATCTCCAGTAACCAATCTCTCTTCTCCAGCAGCCGCAGCCGGGCGGCCTGCACATCGGCCACGTCTAGAATTTGCATCTGCCCGATCATCTCCGGGGCGGTGGCGTGGGCGGTGAAGCCGCCCTGCGCAGACCCCTGAGGCGAAGCGGAGGGGGCGCGGACCAGCTTCGCCATAAAGCTGGCCCCGGCCACCACCGACGGCTCCTCAACCGCCATCGGCACCAGCACCTCGCGGCCATTGATCAGGAAGTTAGTCGCCACGCCCAGCGGCAGGCCGTGGACGCCGATCACGTTCTCGATCATGTGATCGGCCTGCGCCGGGGTCAGCCCGGCCGAGCCGTCCAGCGCGGCCAGCTCTTCCGGGGACAGGCCGGCCAGCCGGGCGATTTCAGCGCCGCGCTCGGCCAGCGATTTGTCGTAGAATCCGGGCAAGCGTGAGGTAGCAGTCATGGATTGATGGGGAAGCCTGGGTGAGATGGGCCGGAATATATCCGCGTTGCACTGGCAAAAACTCTCAAAACTCTCAAAACTCTCTCAAAACTGCCGTAGCCGGGGCATCCCCATGCCCCGGCCCCATGCCCCGGCCCCATGCCCCGGCCCCCTGCTCCCCTGCTCCCCTGCTCCCCTGCTCCCCTGCTCCCCTGCCCCCCTGCTCCCCTGCTCCCCTGCTCCCCTGCCCCCCTGCTCCCCTGCCCCCCTGCCCCCCTGCCCCCCTGCCCCGGCCCCAGGGTAGCAGCACCCCTCACGGCCCCGGAATCCCCAACCGGGCGGCAAAATCGGCCAGCGTCTCCTCCCCGGAGACGCGCACGCGGCGCTGCCGGAAGGCCTCCCGCAGCCGGTGGTCGTAGCCGTACTCGGTGGTGACCGCTCCCC
>CAYZNA010000663.1:0-1577 GCA_964478665.1 uncultured Anaerolineales bacterium | reverse complement strand
CCGCGCGTTGGGAAACATGGTCGTCCATTCGGAAAAGGGCAGGTTGGTGGTCACCAGCAGGGCCGCCTTCTCAGCCCGCTCCGCGATCGCCTGAAACAACAACTCGGCCCCTACCTCGGCCAGCGGAACATAGCCCACCTCATCGATCGCCACCACCTCCTAGCGCGACCAGCGCGCTAGCACACGGCTCAACTGGCCCTGCTGCCTGGCCTCCACCAACTCGTTGACCAGGCCGGCGGCGGTCGTAAACCGAACCCGCTTCCGTTTGCGGCAGGCGGCCACGCACAGGCCGCTCATCAGGTGCGTCTTGCCGGTGCCGCACTGGCCCAGAAACAAAACCGGCTCGGCCCGCTCGAGGTAACCGCCCTCGGCCAGTTCCCGCCATCTGGCGAAACTGCGAGCCGACCGTCGGCAGCCGCGACTGTTTGCAGTGCTCTCGAACGCCGGCGTCCTCCAGCGCCGGACCGTGTTCTTTCACGGCAGCACCTCCCCAGCCAGCAGCCGGTCATACTCGCTCATCCCCGGCAAGGGCCGGTCGAAACGCGCCAGCTCGCCGACCTCCACCAGCAGTTCTCGCCGACGGCCGGACCGCTCCTGCTGTTCAGTTAACAGCAGATGCTTCACCGCGGCGGCCTCGCAGCCGCCGATCTCCAGCGCCAATCCGACCACCCGCTCGAGCCGCTCCCAGCCCTGCTCCCGCCCCAGTTGCAGCAGCTCGATCATCTGCCGCGTGCCTGCCTGTTTGCCAGGCCGCTCCTTCAGCCGGGCCCACCGCTGGTCGTAGCTGGCCGGCCACCGCCCCAGCTTGCGCCACTGCGCCAGCGGCGTCGAACCCGCCAGCGCGCCCGGCTTCCGGTACAACCCGTCCAGGTAATGTTCCAGATCCAGGATCTGCCGGCTGCGCTCCGAAGCCCTCTGCCGGCAGCGGCAACAGGTGTTCCCGCTCGATCGCCATCGACGCGCCCACCGCCTGCTCGCGCTGGCCGATCGGCCGCTGTTCGTCGGCCCGGCAACCCGCCAGCAGATGCTGGTTCAACTCGGCCCGGATTGCAGAACTCCGACTGAAATCCCCAGTGCGAACGGAAGGCGATGAACCGGGCCGTCTCCTCGCGCGGATGGCCCCGCAGGATCTTCTTCACCGCGCTCTTCAGGTTGGCATAGCGCAGCAGCCGGAACACGCCGCCGCAATAGACAAACGCCAGCTCCTGCGCCTCCAGGAAGGCCTGCTGGGTCGCGCGCGGGTAGGCCACCTGAAAGGCCCCGCCGCTGGCCATACTCCGCATGCTGAACACCTCGCGCAACGCTTCGACGCCGTCCAGGATCGCCAGCGCCTCGTACCAGTCCACCTGCGCCTCGCTGCCCCATCCGTACGTCTGCGGCACGAACGTCTCCCGCGCCACCAGCCCCAGCTCTTCTTTCCTCAGCCGCACATAGCGCCGCACGGTCGATTCGGCAACCGTCAAGGCCGGCCCTTCGATCCGCAGCCGCTCATAGATGCGGTGCGTCGTGGGCCGCTGCTTGCGCGGCGCCCGCCGGCCGGCCTCCAGGATCGTGTCCATGAAACTCTTCACCGGCTC
>CAYZNA010000662.1:0-1587 GCA_964478665.1 uncultured Anaerolineales bacterium | reverse complement strand
AAGGCCGCCGAAGCGGTCAAGGAAACCGGCTAGCGCTTCGTCCCGGAGCGAGCCCCCGAAGAACAACCGTGCGTGTGGCAAACGCTCCACGCACGGTTGTTTTTTTCCCCCGGCGGCGACTGCTTCCCGGCCAGGCCGGCCGGCTACGGGGTCAGCGAAAAAGTGGCCACCACGGGATCGTGGTCGGACTTGCGCTCCGGGGAGGGGTCGCCGGGCAGGGGGGGCGGGTAGTCTGCGTTCACGTGCAGCACCTGCACCCGCCGCAGCAGCTTCATCAGCGACGGCGTGACCAGAATGTGATCCAGCGTCTCAGAGACGCCCTCGAACACGTAGTCGTAGCGCTGGTCGGCCGGTAGCCACTCGAAGACGTGCTGCAGGCCGGCCCCGCGCAGCGTGTCCAGCGGCGGCGAGGCGTAAAACGAGTTCAGGTCGCCGATGATGACGACGTTGGCCCCTGGCTGGCCGGCCAGCAGTTGCTTGAGCAGGGTGGCGTTCCACGCTGCCTGCGCCAGCCGGCGCGGCTCGGTGGCCGCCTCTCCGCCGGACATGCTGGTGAAGTGGTTGACGATCACGTACAGCGAAACCGGCCCGCCCGAGGTCTGCACCGTGACCTGTACCAGCAGCGGCGGCCGGCTGGTCAGGCCCTCCGGCGCCGGGTGCTGCTGCACATCCTCAATGGCGGCGCGGTCGCCGCGCACCAGAAAGCCCACGTCAATGCCGCGGCTGTCGCTGCCCTCGATCAGGGCCGGTTGGTAGCGGTAGGCCGCCAGTTCCGGCCGCGCGGCCAGGTCCTGCAGAATCTGGATGTTTTCCACCTCTTGCAGGCCCACCACGGTCGGCAGGCCGGCGGCCACAAGTGTGTTGGCCACCTTGGCCAGCGCCAGCTCGTATTCGGTCCGGGTGGGCATGGGCGAGCCGGAGAGATTGGGGGCGCGGTTGTCGAACAGGTTTTCCACGTTCCACGTCATCACGCTGAACTCGTCCGGGGCGGTGGGCGCCAGCGCCGGCAGCGGATGCTCCACGTGCGCGATCTGCGGCGGGTGGAGCGGCTCGATCTTGAAGTTGCCGTAGGTGTACGCCAGCGGCCCGATCAGGTCGCTGACCAGGTCGCCGGAAAAAACGGCGTAGGGCATTTGCGAGCGGTCGGTGTACACCGTCGAAGCCCCGTCGTCGGCCATGATCAGCAGCCCGGTCGGGCCGCCGCGAAACACGCGCCCCACCCCGCGGGCAGCCAGCACCACCGAGAACTCGCCGTAGCGGTTGCCGGGCGAGACCGCCGGCGCCGGCCCCGGCACCTGCACCAGCATGCCCTCCAGCGCCTCGAAGTAGGCCTGTGATTCGGCCGGGTCGGGCGGCGGGTCGAGCGAGACGGCCGCCGACACACCTGTCCCGGTGTCCTTCGGGAGGGGGTGCCCGCTGCTCAAGGTGCGCACGTAGCCCGGCCCGCTGACCGCGATCTCGGTCTGGCCGGAGGACTCGTGTACCTGTCCGGTCACGGAAACCAGATCACCGGGCGCGACCGGGACCTGCGCCGCGCCTGTGGCGACAAACAGCCCCTCTGAGGTGCGCGGGTCGTCGTCCGGCGTC
>CAYZNA010000661.1:965-1598 GCA_964478665.1 uncultured Anaerolineales bacterium | reverse complement strand
AGCCCTCAGCGCGGCTACGCCGACATCGTGGTGGCCTTCTACCCGCCGGAAGGCGTTCCGGCGGAAGAGGCCGGCCCCGCCCTCAACGTGCGCCTCGTCCTGCGCCCGACCATCCCTCATCCCGACCTGAGTTATCTGGTGGGTGACGGCCACAACCCGGACTCCGGCATTCGCCTCGAACTGGGCCGCGACGGGGGCCGCCCGGTGGACTTTCTGGACGTGGATGGCGGCGTCGCTTCCGAACACGCCGCCGAGATGGAAGACGCCATCTGGCAGCACCTGCCCGACCTGCGCCCCGTGCAGGAAGATCAGTTCGGCTACTACCGCGACCGCGCCGAAGTGCGCCACAGCCACCCGCTGGCCCTGACTCAACTGCTGCTGACCTATCACCTGCTGCGCAAATACACCGACCTCGGCCAACTTCCGTTCGCCTCGCCGGTCGCCGCTCTCAGCCGACTCGGCGGCCAGACTCCCGGCCACTGAAAAACAACCATGACCGCATCCCCTTTTGTGTACGGGCGGGGTGACCCTGCCCCGACGCTGACCGACCACGCGACCCTGCAACTGGCGGCCAACACCGTCCGCGCTCTGGCGATGGATGCGGTGCAGAAAGCCAACTCCGGCCACCCCGGC
>CAYZNA010000661.1:0-955 GCA_964478665.1 uncultured Anaerolineales bacterium | reverse complement strand
GCATGCTGTTGTACGCCCTGCTGCACCTCACCGGCTACGACCTCTCGCTCGAAGACCTGCAGGCCTTTCGGCAGTGGGGCAGCAAGACGCCCGGCCATCCGGAGCGCAGCCTGACCCCCGGCGTGGAAACGACCACCGGCCCGCTCGGGCAGGGCGTTGCCAACGCCGTCGGCATGGCGCTGGCCGAGCGCTGGCTGGCCTCCCACTTCAACCGCGCCGGCCACGAAATCGTCAACCACTTCACCTACGTCCTCGCCGGCGACGGCGACTTAATGGAAGGCGTCTCGCACGAAGCCGCTTCGCTGGCCGGGCATCTGGGCCTCGGCAAAGTGATCGTGCTGTACGACGACAACGGCATCAGCATTGACGGGCCGACCGCGCTGGCCTTCAGCGAAGACGTGCCGGCCCGCTTCGCCGCGTATGGCTGGCACACCTCTCGCGTGGACGGACACGACCCCGCCGCCGTGGCAGCCGCCCTCCACGCCGCTATGCTCAGCGGCAGTTCAACTGCCGCCGGAACAGCCCGCCCCTCCCTCATCGCCTGCAAGACTCACATCGGCTACGGCAGCCCGCACCGGCAGGACACCAACAAAGCCCACGGCGAGCCGCTCGGCGTGGAAGAAGTGCGGCTCACCAAAGAACGTCTCGGCTGGCCTCCCGACGAACACTTCCGCGTCCCCGCCGCAGCGCGCGACTTCTTGCGCGCGTCCGGGGCGCGCGGCGCGGCGCGGCAGGCGGAATGGAACGTCTGCTTCGCCCGCTACGACGAGGCCTATCCCGATCTGGCGCGGGCCTTTCGCCTCGCCGTGCGCGGCGACCTGCCTCCCGGCTGGGATTCTGAACTAACTTCAAATCTCGAACATCAAACCTCCAAACCGACGGCCACGCGCGCCGCCTCCGGCGCGGCGTTGAGCGCGCTGGCCCCGCGACTTGCCACGCTCATCGGCGGGTCGGC
>CAYZNA010000660.1:0-1600 GCA_964478665.1 uncultured Anaerolineales bacterium | reverse complement strand
ATGCGATCCCGGACGACATCAAGGCCCTGGCCGAAGCCGCGCTCGCCCACCGCATTATCATCGGCCCGGCGGCGCGCATCAAGGACGTGAACGCGCGCTCGGTGATCCATGACATCCTTTCCACGGTCCCTGTGCCGGGCGGCAGTCTGCTGCGCAAAGCATGACTTCCCGACGTCTCGTCGCCTTCGCGATCCTCGCGGCCTGTCTCATCGGCGCGCTGGTCAGCGGGCGCTCTCTCTTCTTCAACCTGCTGTATCTGTGGATCACGGTCATCGTCGTCGCAGCGTTAGGGACGTGGACCGGCCTCCGGGGCATTCGCCTCTCGCGCCACACCCGCGCCCTGCACGCGCAGGTCGGGCGGCCCCTGGAAGAACGGCTGGCCGTGCGCAACAACAGCCGCGCGCCCAAATTGTGGCTGGAAGTTCGGGACCACTCTGACCTGCCAGGGCACGCGGCCAGCATGGTCGTCGTCTCGCTCGGCCCGCGCCAGGAACGGGCCTGGATCGTGCGCACACTCTGCCGGCAGCGGGGGCGCTTCCGGCTTGGCCCGCTGTCCCTTACCTCCGGCGATCCCCTGGGCCTCTTTCAGATCACGCGCCAGGTGCCGCAGACCACCCAGGTCGTCATCTATCCGGCGACGGTTGACCTGCGGGATTTCTCTCTGCCGGTCGGCCTCCTGCCGGGCGGCGATGCGCTGCGGCGCCGCACGCCCTACGTGACCGCCAACGCCGCCGGGGTGCGCGACTATGCGCCTGGCGATTCGTTCAATCGCATCCACTGGCCTTCGACCGCGCGGCGGGACCGGTTGATGGCCAAAGAATTTGAGCTGGACCCCCTGGCCGACCTGTGGCTGTTTCTGGACGGCGACCGCGCGGTCCAGGCGGCCCAGGCCGCGCCCCGGCCCGCCGCGCCGGCGAGCGACGTCTTGTGGACTTCGTGGCAGGAGCACGTGCAGCTCCCGCCCAGCACGGAGGAGTACGGGGTGTGCGTGGCCGCCTCGCTGGCGCAATTTTTCATCCGGCGCGACCGGGCGGTGGGGCTGGTGGCGTACGGCCAGACGCGGGAGGTCATCCAGCCGGACCGCAGCGAGCGCCAGTTGACCAAGCTGCTGGAGACGCTGGCCGTCTTCCGCGCGTTGGGCCAACTGCGTTTTCAAGAGGCGCTGGCGATGGAGGCGGACCGGCTGCCGCGCGGGGCGACGCTGATCCTGATCACGGCCTCCTGGGACATGCGCTGGGTGGTGGCAGCGCAGTCCCTCAAGCGCCGTGGGTTAAGGGTGGTCGGGGTGGTGTTGGATCCGGCCACTTTCGGCGGATCCCAAAGCAGCGCGGCCCTGGCCGACACCCTGTGGGTCGCCGCCGGCATCGCCGCCTACCGCGTGAAGAACGGCGATGACCTGGCCGCCGCCCTGACCAAAGGGGCGTGGGCAGCGCGGCGGGCTGAGGGGGGTTGAGCGGTCACGACGTACACCTACGTGACGCAGTGGGGAAGAATTGAAACCCTCCTGCAGGCCAGAGCCTGCGGGAGGGTTTCTTGTGCGTGTGAGTTTTCAGCGTTGGATGAGCGGCAGGTACAACTTGTTGCCCGCTGAAACGCCGTT
>CAYZNA010000659.1:0-1612 GCA_964478665.1 uncultured Anaerolineales bacterium | reverse complement strand
CATCGAAGCCCCGGCGACAGGCTTCGTGCGCCAGGCCCTGAGCGAGATGGGTCTTGCCCACCCCGGTCGGCCCACACAGCAAAACGTTGTGATGGTCGCGGATGTAGTTCCCGGTGGCCAGTTCGTAGAGCAACTGGCGGTTGAGGCCGGGGGCGCAGGTGAAGTCGAAGGTCTCCAGGGTCCTGTCGCCGGGCAGGTCGGCCCGCCGCACCCGCAGAGCCAGTTGTTTTTGCTGGCGGCGCTCCACTTCGTCTTCCAGCAGACGCTCGAGAAAGTCACCATAGGACCAGCGTTCGTCGGTGGCCTGGCGGGTACGCGCCTCCAGCGTATCCAGGATCCCGGAGAGACGCAGTTGTTTGAGCTGCGGGACGAGGTGCTGTCTCAATTCCATGCCGCACCTCCGAGGAAGGCTGCGGCCAGTTCGCTGGCCGGGCGCGCGAAGACGAGCGCCGTGTCGGGGACGGGAGCCAGCAACACGGGCAGGGTGAGCTGATCGAGGTCCTCGGCCAGGATGCGCTTGAGCGTGGGCAGACGCGCATCCCCGAACGCCCGGCCGCGCGTGCAGGCGGCTTCCAGCCGGGCCGGGGTGTAGGTGTCGGCGAGCTTCAAGACCCGCAAGGCGGTGCGCAGACGATCCACCGGTCGGTCATCCAGGAGCTCCGCCACGACCTGCGCGGTGGCCGGGCCAATGGCTTGCGCCTCCGCCTGGCAGGTGGCGCGGGTAGCGGTGAGGCCGCGGGCCTTCTCCGGGGGCAGGTGATCGAGATGGGTCAGCCGCTCACCCGGCCGGGTGGCGCGCGCATGGGTGGTCACCAGCGCGAAATCGCCGGAAAACAAGCGAATCTCGCGCATCCCGGCCCGCAACCAGAGGGTCTGGCCAACCAGCCGGCAGGGGGCGGAGTAGAACGCTTTCTCGAAAACGACGTGCCCATCCCGATGGAGTTTGACTTGCTTCCACACCGCCGGGTCGTAGGCCGTGGCCGGCAGCGGCAACAACGCGGCGCGCTCCACCTTCTCGAAGCGCGCGAGGGGCGCTTCGTGAGTCGTGCCGTGATCGCGCAAGCCGGCTCGGGTCAACAACCATTGGCGCACACGTTGGTTGGCCTCCGGCAGGGTGGTGTTCGGTGGCAGGAGTGGCATGAAGCTGCCTTGGACATAGCCCACTCCGCCGCGCTCGACTTTGCCTTTGTGGCGCGGCATGGCGGGCAGGCACGGGTCGATGAGGAACCCATAGTGCTCGGCGCACTCGGCATAGGCACGCTGGACTTCCGGATCCTCGTCGCGCGTGTAGGCTTTGATTACAGCCGCCTTCAGGTTGTCCAGCACTACGCGCCGGGGTGCGCCCTGAAAGAATTCCATTGCGTTCCGGTGGCAGCACAGCCAGGTCGGCAGGCGCTGGTCGAAGACGAACTCCACATACATGTGCCGACTCCAGCCCAGCACCAGCACAAAGGCCCAGGTGCGGCGGGGCGCTCCCGTCACCGGGTCCACCAGTCGGGTTACTTCCCCGAAGTCCACCTGAGCCACTTCGCCGGGAGGGGTCTCGATGCGCCCCACGGCTTCCGGCACATGGGCCGGGCGCAACTTCACGGTCACGCTCCGCGGCCAGACG
>CAYZNA010000658.1:0-1619 GCA_964478665.1 uncultured Anaerolineales bacterium | reverse complement strand
CCCGCCCACTGATCCCCCCAGACCTCACAGGTCTTTGAGACCTGTGAGGTCTTCGTTGAAAGTCGTATCGAACGCGCCGGGGGTGGCGGGGAAGTCGCTCGACCCGGTCCGGCGCGCTAACCGGCAAGTCACTTCTGCAGACGTGTGCCAGAGCGATGGGATGACCCGGCACACACGGCGCCAGGACTACAACGCTTCCACCATCCGGTTGTATTCATCTACCGTGATTCCTGTGTCGCGAATGATCTTCCGCAACAAGGGACGGACGATCACTTCGCTGCCATGGTCGGGAATTACGATAGTGCGGCCATCATCGGACTGGAAGGTATTGTGACTGCCACGGCTGCGTTTCCAGTGAAACCCGGCCATTTCAGCAATCCGGGCCAGATCGCGGTAGGTCAGCAGCTTCAGGGCGCTCACACGGCGACCTCAATGCGGTGCACGCCCACGAACTGTGGTGAGGGTTGAACTTCACGAGTGGTCTCGAGATAAACCCGAATCGCCTCACGTATGTTCTTTTCCAGTTCAACCATATCCCGCGCTTGCGTATAACAGCCGGGTAACTCAGACACTTCTCCAACAAGCCAGCCGCTCTCGGGGTCGCGTTCGACGACGATGGTAAACTGGTTCGTCATGGCTGCTTCTCCTGTCGCGTTGGGGACATCATTGCACCCCCCTGCCGGATGATTGTATCACAGCGTTCCTCGCCCACTGGCGAGCGCCGGTTGGCTTGCGCTACGGCAGCGGCAGCCCAAACGTCCGCACCAGAAACACCGCCATCTGCGCCCGCGTCACGCTGGACTCCGGGCAGTAGTTGCTCCCACCGCAGCCGGAGGTGATTCCTTCCGCCGCCAGTTGCTCGATCCACGCCGCCGCCCAGTGCGAGGCCGGCACGTCCGTGAACATGCTCCCGCTGGCGGCTGGCGGCTGGTAGTCGGCGCCGTGCTCCGCGCGCAGCAGAAAGACCGCCATTTGCGCCCGCGTGACGCTGCTGTTGGGGCAGTAGTTGCCCCCGCCGCAGCCGCTGGTAATCCCGTCCGCGGCCAGTTGCTCGATCCACGCCGCCGACCAGTAATCGGCGGGCACGTCGGCGAACACCGCGCCGCTGGCCGGGGGCGGGGTGAAGTCGCTGCCCCTCATGCCGCGTTCGAGGAAGACGGCCATCTGGCCGCGGGTGACGGTGGAGTCGGGGCAGTACAGGGGCGGTTCGGTGGCGCAGCCGGAGGTGATGCCGGAGGCGTAGAGGGCTTCAATGTAGGCGAAGGCCCAGTAGCCGAGCGGCACATCGTCGAAGGAGCCTCCCACCGCCAACTTCGTCACGAAGGCATCGTAGCTCCCACCATTGTAGGTCGTGTCAAACGCGCCGGAGGTGGTCGGGAAGTTGCTCGATCCGGTAGTACCCGCGACAGTACCCGCGACGTAGGCGTTTCCGCTCCCGTCCACGGCGAGGCTGTTCCCCCCCTCGTCGCCGCTCCCGCCGAGGAAGGTGCTGTAGAGCAGCCCGCCCCCGGCGGCGTTCAACTTCGTCACGAAGGCGTCGTAGGAGCCACCGTTGTAGGTCGTATCGAACGCGCCGGGGGTGGTGGGGAAGTTGCTCGAATAGGTGTAGCCCGTGACGG
>CAYZNA010000657.1:0-1624 GCA_964478665.1 uncultured Anaerolineales bacterium | reverse complement strand
CAGAAGCCGGTTCCATTGGCCTGCTCGCGCCCGACGGCCAGACCATTATCCCACCTCATGTCCTCAATCTCCCCCTAGAAATGCAGCTGATCTCATTGTCCAAAGGCGAGGGCCTGGCCTGGCAAATTGTCGAGGGCGGCGAAACGGTGTTAATCCCTGAATATGCCTCGCACCCCCAGGCCCTGCCCCAGTGGGTGGCCGCCGGAGCGCATGCTTTCCTCGGAGCGCCCATTGTGGCCGGCGAGGCGTGCATTGGGGCCTTGGGCCTGTTTCGCCTGGCGCCGGACTGGCCCTTCACCGAACGTGAAGCGGCGCTGGCCCGTTCGGTGGGTCAGCAGGCCGGGCTGGCGATTCGGAATGCCCAGTTGTTTGAAGCCGTGCAGCAGCGGGTGGCCGAACTTGAAACGGTAACCAAAATCGCCGCCACCCTCCGAGAGGCTCCAACACGCGACAACATCCTGACCCTCTTCCTTCGGGAAACGATGGAAGCCCTGCAGGCCGACGGCGGCGCGCTCTTATTGTTGGAAAGCACGGGCGGAGGCGGTGGAACGCTGATGGTAGCCGCCGCCCGCGGGCCGGGTGAGGCGTTGATAGGGCAACGGCAGGGGCAGGATGGCGGCCGCTTATGGGAGGCGGTGCGGAGCGGCGAGGCCGTCTTCATCCCGGATACCGCCACCCCGGAGGTGCGCTGGCCCAGCCCACTGTGTCGCACTCTCATCGCCGGCATGAGGGCTTGCGCCTGCATCCCCCTTAAAACCGCCGAATCTACCATCGGCCTGTTGTATCTGACCAGCCGGACACCACGCGTCTATACCCCTGCCGAGCGCCGGCTGCTGGCCGCCCTGGCCGAGATGGCTGGCAATGCCCTGCACCGCGCCACCCTGTACGAGCAGACCGAGCAGCGCCTGCAACACCTCAACGCCCTGCACACCATTGACCTGGCCATCAGTTCCAATCTCAATCTTAGTATCACCCTCAACGTTTTTCTGGATCAAGTCATGGCTCTGCTGCGCCCGGACGCCGCCGCCGTGCTGTTGTTCGATGCGCCCACTCAAATGCTGGACTATGCCGCCGGGCGCGGCTTCCGCACCGACGCCCTCCAGCACACCCACATTCGGTTGGGCGAAGGCTACGCCGGACGGGCCGCCTTTCAACGGGAAATCATCAACGTCCCCGACTTGCGTCAGCATAAGACAGGTTTTCTACGCTCGCCCTTGTTCGCCCTGGAGGGATTCATGGCCTATCACGCTCTCCCCCTCATCGCCAAAGGGCAAGTCCAGGGTGTGCTGGAGATTTTCCATCGCACCCCAACGACTCATGACCCGGACTGGTGGGACTTTCTGAAAGCGCTCGCCGTGCAGGTGGCCATCGCCCTGGACAATGCCACCCTGTTCACCAATTTACAGCACTCCAACACTGAATTAAGCCTCGCCTACGACACCACCCTGGAAGGCTGGGCAATGGCCCTGGAGTTGCGCGATCAGGAAACTGCGGGTCATACCCGGCGCGTCACCGAACTGGCAGTGCGGGTGGCCCGCGCGCTGGGGGTGAAAGATGATGAGTTATTACATCTCCGCCGGGGGGCGCTGCTCCACGATATTGGCAAGATGGGTTTGCCCGACAG
>CAYZNA010000656.1:0-1626 GCA_964478665.1 uncultured Anaerolineales bacterium | reverse complement strand
TCCGCTGCGGAGCCGCCGCACCATAGTCACTGAACGCACACGCAGGTGATCGAGTTCGCGAACTCGTGTGCCTGGGAGTGTGGAAGTTGGGTTAGCCCCAATACTGTTCACTTAACAGCATTTTCGTGCTATTCTGTGTGGGGCGGGAGGCCCCGAGAATGGCCCGAACCGTCGCATCCCTGCCTGCCGGGAGCCGAATCACTGACTACATCAGCCTCGGCGTGGTCGCGAAGTTCTTCCCGGTGGAGAAAGTGCATGACGCCCTGAGCCAGGCTAAGCGCGCCAGCGTGCGGGAGCGTGATTTGCCGGCCCACGTGGTCGTTTACTACGTGATCGCTCTGGCGTTGTACATGAGGTCTTCCTATCGCGAGGTGCTGCGCTGTTTGTTGGAAGGAGTGCAATGGCTGCTGGACCCGTCCGCTCCCGTCAAGGTAGCGGGCAAATCGGGGATCTCGCAAGCCCGCAGCCGTCTGGGCGCCGAACCGCTCCAGATTTTGTACCAGGCCGTGGTCGCGCCCATTGCGGAGAGCCGCACACGGGGCGCCTGGTATCGGCAATGGCGGTTAGTCAGTCTGGACGGCAGCACCCTGGACGTGGCCGACACGGTCGAAAACGACGCGGCTTTCGGACGGCCAGGCGCCAGTCGCGGGTCCAGTGCTTTCCCCAAGATTCGCTTTGTGGCGTTGCTGGAAAACGGAACGCACGTTCTCTGGAATGCACGCATGGCCGACTATGCCACCGATGAGATCACACTCGCCCGGGACGTGGTGCCCGGCCTCCGGAAAGGGATGCTGTGCCTGGCGGACCGTTTCTTCCCCAGCTATGAACTCTGGCAGACGGCCGCGAAAACCGGCGCGGATTTGCTCTGGCGGGTGCGCCAGAATGCCCGTTTGGAGGTTGACCGGCGCCTGCCGGACGGCTCGTACCTCAGTCGTATCTATGCCTCCACCAAGGACCGGAGGAAGCGGCGCAACGCGATCGTGGTACGCGTGATCGAATACCGCTTGAAAGACGTACCCGGCGCTGACCCCATCTACCGGCTGATCACCACAATCCTCGACCCGACGGTGGCACCGGCCAAAGAACTGGCGGCGCTGTATCACGAGCGCTGGGAAATCGAAACCTCTCTGGATGAACTAAAGACCCATCTGCGCGGCGCGCAGATCGTCCTGCGCAGCAAAACCCCTGAACTGGTGCGGCAGGAATTCTACGGCTTGCTGATGGCCCATTACGCCGTTCGGGGCCTGATGCACGAAGCTGCGCTACGCGCAGGCGAAGATCCCGACCGGCTCTCTTTCCTGCACTCCGTACGCGTCGTCCAGCGGCGGATGCCCCGTTTTGTCGCTATTCCCCCCTCGGCAGAAGAAAGTCTTTCATGAAGCGGTGCTGGACGAGATCCTTCAGGAGCGCGTGAGTTCGAGCCGCAATCGAGTCAACTTTCGCGGCGTGAAGCGCAAGATGAGCAACTATAACCTGCGTCCGCGGAAGCGGCAACGGACGCGCCGAATCGACGTCTCTGGACGGATACGAATCGTTAAGTGAACAGTATTGCCCTTAGCTCGCCGATGATGTCCGACGGCGGCACGTACGACGTGTTCACCGTGGACGCCTCGTCGCGCGGCGGCG
>CAYZNA010000655.1:0-1628 GCA_964478665.1 uncultured Anaerolineales bacterium | reverse complement strand
TTCTACCTGGCCGAGACCGGGGTGGCGCGCCGCCTGCGCACCCTGCTGACAGCCCCCGGCCCGCAGCTCCACCCCCTGCTGGGGCCGGTCCGCGATCTGGAGCTGAGCGACGAGCAGCGCATGGCTGTGCTGATGGCGCTCACCCACAAAGTCTCCATCCTGACCGGCGGGCCGGGCACCGGAAAAACCACCTCTATCCGCGCCCTGATCGCCGCGCTGGAAGCCGCCGGGCGGAGCTATGCCCTGGCCGCCCCCACCGGCCGGGCTGCCAGACGCCTGGCGGAGGCCACCGGCCGCCCGGCGGGGACCGTCCACCGGCTGTTGGGCTTCTCCCCCGACGGCAGCTTCGCCCACAACGAGGACCAGCCGCTGGCGGCCGATCTGCTGGTGGTGGACGAGGCCTCCATGCTCGACCTGCTGCTGGCCAACCACCTGCTCAAGGCCCTGCATCCCCACACCCACCTGCTGCTGGTGGGCGACGTGGACCAGTTGCCCTCGGTGGGCGCCGGGAACGTGCTGCGCGATCTGATTGGCTGCGGCGCGATCCCGGCGACGCGCCTGAGCCAGATCTTCCGCCAGGCCCGGGACAGCCTGATTGTGCAGAACGCCCACCGCATCATCCACGGCCAGATGCCGGAGTTCCCCCGTGGGGCCGAGGACTTCTTCCTCTTCCGGCAAGATGACCCCGAGAGCGTGGCCAACCGGGTGGTGGACGTGGTGGCCAACCGCATCCCGGCCCGTTTTGGGCTGGACCCGCTGCAGGATGTGCAGGTGCTCTCCCCCATGCACCGCGGCGAGGCCGGCGTGCGCGCGCTGAACGAGCGGCTGCAGGCGGCGCTCAACCCGCCCGCTCCCGGCAAGGACGAGAAGACCATCGGTGGGCGGGCCTTCCGCGCCGGCGACCGGGTGATGCAGTTGCGCAACAACTATCACAAGGACGTGTTCAACGGGGACATTGGCCGGGTGAGCGCGGTGGACCTGGAGATGCAGGCCCTGGCGGTGGACTTCGACGGGGAGACCGTCTTTTACGATTGGAGCGAGGCCGACGAGCTGACCCACGCCTTCGCCGCCAGCGTGCACAAAGCGCAGGGCAGCGAATACCCGGCGGTAGTGCTGGCGCTGCTGCCGCAGCACTACATGCTCCTGCAGCGCAACCTGCTCTACACCGCCGTCACCCGCGCCCGCTCCCTGTGCGTGATTGTGGGCAACCACAAAGCCATCGGGATGGCAGTGAGGAACGCAAAGGTGGCGCAGCGCTGGAGCGGGCTGGGGGTGCGGCTGGCGCGCGAGGGCTAAAAGGGAAAGCGCTACACCCCCACCACAATCTCCTCCGCCACCGCCCGATCCACCGACAACACCGTCCCATCCACCCGCAGGATCAGCGCCGGGGAGAGTTGCTCCACGGTGAGCAGGCTGCCCGGCGCAAGGCCGTAGGCCGCCAGCCGCTCCAGCCGCGCCGGATCGCTGGAGCGCAGTTCCACCACCCGCACCGTCTGGCCGGGTCGCACATCCGACAATTTCACCGTCCCATCTCCTTTCCTCCTGACCTCCCTGCCTCCCCTTCACCCCCGCTCCCCCGCTCCCCCGCTCCCCCGCTCCCCCGCTCCCCCGCTCCCCCGCTCCCCCGC
>CAYZNA010000654.1:0-1653 GCA_964478665.1 uncultured Anaerolineales bacterium | reverse complement strand
ATGGGGATGCCACCGCTACGGATATCCGCAGGACCGGCAGCCCGCAGGACCGGCAACCCCATGCCGGTCATCGTTCAGACTGCGACGGTGGCATGGGGATGCCACCGCTACGAGGTATACCGCAAAAGTGTCAGTAGACAATAATCCGGCGCGCCCTTTGATCCGGCTGGCCGGGAAAGATCACCGACAGCGTCATACCCTGGTGGAGGAAGCACAAAGGTCAACCCGTGAAGATTCTTATCACAAACACAGACATCCTCACACTCGACTCCTCCGGCACGGTTCTGCGCAACGCCAGCATTGCGGTAGAAGGCCGCACCATCGCCGCTGTCGGCGACGTGCCCCCGGACTTCGCCCCGGACGAGGCGATTGACGGCTACAACCACGTTGCCCTCCCCGGCTTCTTTAACGCCCACTGCCACGCCCCCATGACCTTTGAGCGCGGCTGGGCCGAGGACCTGCCCTTCCCCCGCTGGCTGAACGAGAAAATCTGGGTGGCGGAATCTGCCCTCACCCCGGACGACGTGTACTGGGGCGCGGCGCTGGCTGCCTGTGAGATGATCCGCGGCGGCACGCTGGCCTTCAACGATCACTACTTCTACATGGACCGCGTGGCGGCGGTGGTGGAGGAATCCGGGATGAAGGCCGGGCTGACGTGGTGCGTGTTCGGCATCGGCGACGACAAGGAAATCGGGGCCAATCTGGAGGGCACGCTGGCCTTCACTGATCGCTGGCAGGGCCGGGCCGAGGGGCGGCTGCGCCTGCTGCTGGGGCCGCACTCGCCCTACATCTGCCCGCCGGACCTCCTGCGCCGCGTGGCGGCCCTGGCCCGCGACCGCGGCCTGACCGTGCACCTGCACGTGGCCGAGTCGCGCGAGCAGGTGGAGAACTCAGTGCGGGAGCACGGCATGACTCCGGTGGCCCACTTGCAGGCGCTGGGCGTGCTGGATGGCCCCTGTGTCGCCGCGCACTGCCTGCTGGTGACCGACGACGATCTCGATATTCTGGCCCGGCGCAGGGTGACAGTGGCGCACACCCCGATCACATACATGAAGCTGGCGATGGGCGTAAATGACCTCTCGCGCTTCACCGCCCGGAGGATCAACGTGGCGATTGGCACCGACGGCCCCGCGTCCAACGCCGATATGGACATGCTGGCCGCCATCCGGCAGACCGTGATCTTGCAGAAGCACGAAAACCGCGACCCGCAGGCCCTGCCGGGCGACGCGGCCCTGCGCATGGCGACGCAAAACGGGGCGCGGGCGATGGGCTTCCCCGAATCCGGCGTGCTGGCCCCCGGCGCCCCCGCCGACCTGATCCTGATTGACACCGACCGGCCCCATCTGCTGCCGCGCCACAACCTTGTGGCCAACCTGGTCCATTCGGCCAAAGCCGCCGACGTCACGCACGTGATGGTGGATGGCCGGCTGCTCTACCGTGACGGCCAACTGCTCACCCTGGACGAGGAGCGCATCAAATACGAGGCCGAACGCGCCGCCTTTCGGATGGTGGGAAGTGAGATGCGCAGCGTGAGGGAGTACTCGGCTTAGATTCCGCTCTGACCGGGGAAGTCAGACCCTGTCTGCAGCGCTTCCGCCAGTCGCTTCTTGAACAGGTCAAACTTGCGCTCAAAATCCTGTGGATCAGTGCGCA
>CAYZNA010000653.1:0-1655 GCA_964478665.1 uncultured Anaerolineales bacterium | reverse complement strand
GACTCGGCCAGGCGCGTCCCGACCGACCAGCGCACGTACTTCATGCCGGACGTCATCACCCGCGAATTGCTGTACGTGTCCCTGATCACGGCCATCCTGGTGGCCTGGTCTATCTTCTTCTACCACGCGCCGCTGGAGCCGCACGCCGACCTGCTGGTCACGCCCCTGCACACCACTGCGCCCTGGTACTTCCTCTGGCTGCAAGGCATGCTCAAGATCGGCGACAAGTTCATCTGGGGGGTGGTCGCCCCGACCGTCGCCGGCGGCGCCCTGCTCGTGATCCCCTACGTGGAAGTCGGCCCCAGCCGCCGCTATGGTGACCGCCGTGTAGGCCTGACCGTGATCATGCTCACCCTGGCTGTGCTGGCCATCCTGTCCTTCATGGGCACGCCGAATTATGCCGTCAGTTCCTCTCCCGACCAGGAGGTGGTCGCCGAGCTGCTGCCGCAGACGGAGCCTGGCATCCTGCGCACCTCCAACTGGATGGAGATGCCGGCCGGAACGTACCAGGCTGCCGATTGGCAGTCCGCGCCGACGCCCACCCTCAAGAACCTGCTGCACCTCTACGACGAAGAGCTGGTCAAGGCCGCGGATAACGCCAAGTGCCGGGCGGCGAAGAATTGCCTGAAGGAAGGCGAAGGCTACATGATCATTCAGGACTGGCAGACCGATCTCAAGCGCATCACCTTCCGCGTGATCTGGGAAGGCGGCCCGGCCAATGCAAGCGACATCTGCCAGCCCGGCGCGGAGCACGAGTTCTGCCAGACGGCATACATGCACAGACTTTCCAACTACGGGCAGGGAGAATAATCCATGACCTGGCGAGTTATCGTTGGCACTGTGAGTATGGTAGTGACCATGATCCTGCTCGGCTACGTCGCCGTAACCGAACAGGATCGCATGGCAAGTTTCACCTCCTCTTACGAATCGCGGCAAATCGAGGCCGGCGCAGCGTTGTTTGAAAACAACTGCAAAACCTGCCACGGCGAGGAAGGCCAAGGCGTTCCCGGTAAAGGGCCGGCGCTGAATGACGCCAGCCTGTTCAACGGTGAACGGCTGAAGGAAATCGTCTGGACGGGCACGCCGGACAACTTTGTCCGCACCACCATCGCCGGCGGGCGTCCCCGCGCTACGGAGAAGTACAAAGAGTTTCTGGACCGCATGCCCACCTGGGGTGAGGAGTTCGGGGGGCCGCTCCGCAAGGATCAGGTTGACGCCCTGGTCGCTTTCATCATGAACTGGGGTCCGGCGTACGCCGGCGCCGCGGCCGCGCCGACACAGGCCATCGAGGGGGTAGGCGCCGATATCACCCTCGCCCTCCCCGCCGGCAACGCCGACAATGGCAGCACCCTGGCGAAGGCCAAGGCCTGCACGGCCTGCCACATTGATACCCCCACCGGACCGGCCTGGCTGGCGAGCGCCGATCCCACCAAAGAAGGCATCGGCACGCGCGCCCAGCACCGGTTCAAGGATCAGGGTTACACCGGCAAGGCCACGAGCGCGGAACAATATCTGTTTGAGTCGATTGTGCAGCCCAATGCCTACCTGGTGCCCGGCGCGAGTTATCAGGCGAACGGCAACTCCCTCATGCCCGCGACCTTTGCCAACACGCTCACCAAGCAGGACGTGGCTGACATCGTCGCTTATATGCTTAC
>CAYZNA010000652.1:0-1662 GCA_964478665.1 uncultured Anaerolineales bacterium | reverse complement strand
TCCACCACCACCGGGGCCAGCAGGTGCGGAATGCCGTTATACGTGGTCAGCTCCACCCGCTTGGGGTCCACCATCAGCAGCTTCAGATCGTCCGGGGTGTTGTTGAGCAGCAGGCAGGCGATAATGGAGTTGACGCACACGCTCTTGCCCGATCCGGTTGTGCCGGCCACCAGCAAATGGGGCATGGCCGTCAGATCGGTGCACACCGCCTGGCCGGAAACATCCTGCCCCAACCCCAGGCGCAGCGGGGACTTGATGCGCCGGAAATTCTCCGATTCCATCACGTCGCGCAGCGCCACCAGCGAGGTCTCGATGTTGGGCACCTCGATGCCCACGTAGCCCTTGCCCGGCACCGGCGCCTCGATGCGGATGGAGGTGGCCGCCAGCGCCAGCGCCAGATCGTTGGCCAGGGCCGAAATCTTGCCCACCTTGACCCGCGTCTGCTTGCCGGCGCGGCCGGCGGTCATTTCCGGCTCCACGCAAAACTGGGTGATGGTCGGCCCGCGATTGATCTCTTTGACCGTGGCCGGCGCGCCAAAAGAGGCCAGCGTCTCTTCGATGGTACGGGCGCGGTCGCGGTCGTACTTATCGTCGGCGGTGCTCTCCACCCCCACCTCCAGCATCTCTTCCACCCCGGGCAGTTCCCAGTGCTGCTCGCCGCCGATGATCAGCGGGGAGGCCTCGTAAGCCGGCGCGGGCGGCGCGGGTGGGATCGGGACCTCGGCCTCTCGCCCCACCTCCTTTTTTCCGATTTCTTTGACCGTGGGCAGGGCCGCGGGGGCGAACGTGCCCCGGCCCGGGCCGGTCCCGGCCGGGGGAGCATTTCCCGGGGTGGGGGAGGGGGTCCCCGGCCCCGGACGTGGGGCGCGTTCGCCCCCGCGCGAGGTCGCCCCGCCGGCCGGGCCGGCCGGTCGGCGCAGCCGGCCCGGCCGGGCGGCGATACAGCGCACCAGTTCCGGCGCCGACAGGCTGGCGGTGAACATCAGGCCCACCACCCACGCCGCCGCCAGCACCAGCGCGCTGCCCACACGCCCCACCAGCGAGAACAGCGCCGACAGGATCCCGGCGCCCAGCAGCCCGCCGCCCTTTCCGGCGCGGGCCACCTCGAACATCTGGGCTGTGGAGGGTGTGACCAGGAAGTGGGCGGTGGCCAGGAAGGTGAGGTACAGCAGCAGCACGCCGATCACGCGCTCCGGCGCGACTTGCGGCAGCCGGTCGCCAAAATGGCGCAGCACCAGCCACAGCCCGATCGCGCCCAGCCCGAGCGGAAAGCCGATCAGCCCGACGCCAAAGGCGCCGGCCCACAGGGTATACCACGTTTGCAGCAGCCCGCTGCGGTTGGGGGAAAAGAAGCTGAGCAGGGTGAGCAGCGCCGCCAGCACCAGCGCCACCCCGGCGATGTCCAGCTTGCGCTCCAGCGACAGGCCGGGGCGCGGCTCTGGCTGCGCCCCCTTCTTGCCGCGCGTGCGCGCGCCGCCGGCCGGCTTCGACTTTTTTGCCGGGGTTTTTGCTTTGCTCTTTTTGTCAGTGGTAGATTTCTTGCCGGCCATGCGCGTCACCCGGCGAGGATTATAGCACGGATGTCTTATGCGGCTGTTCGCCCGCAAGGGGAGCGTCATCAGCCGGGGACAAGGGTCTGAGCAGGTTGCATCGGCCACTCCG
>CAYZNA010000651.1:0-1668 GCA_964478665.1 uncultured Anaerolineales bacterium | reverse complement strand
CCGGCAGGCGCAGGCCGTCAATCGCCTCGCGCACGTCGAGATAGGCCTCGGCCACGTCACGCCGCAGCGCGGCGAGTTCTGGTCGCAGCGCTTGCGCCTCGCCGGTGGCCAGCCGGCCTTCCAGGCGTTCGATCTGCATACCCACGTAGCCCAAGGTCTGGGCCAGGCCATCGTGCATTTCCCGCGAGAGGCGATAGCGCTCTTCCAGCACGGCCATCTGGCGCAGACGGGAATACAATTGCGCATTGCGAAGGGCGAGCGCGATCTGGTGGCCAACCGCGTGGAGCAAATTGGTCTGCGCCGGAGTAAAGGCAGCCGGCTCCGCTGTGCCGAGGAAGAGAGCGCCCAGGGTCTCGCCTTCGGCCTGGAGGGGAGTGGCGGCTACGCAGGCCAGCGCCTGCCCTGAGTCTCTGCTCTGAGCGAAGATGAACGCTTCGCGTGTCCACAGAGAGTCGCCCGATGAGGACCGGCTCGCCTCCCCGGCCGGATCGCCCCCCTTCGGGTTCGACAGGATGAGGGGCTGGCCGCCCGCGCGGGCCTCCTCGGCCAGGCGCAGCGGCAGATCAAAACCGGCCGAACCCAGGTCTTCCCCCAGTCCCCGATGAGATCGAACGTCCCACGTGCCGGCCTCATCCACTAGCAGGATGGCACCCGCCTGTGCGCCCCAACCCGTCATCGTCGTCTCCAGTACGCGCTCCAACAGCCTGTTCAGGTCTTGCCGGTCTTGAGTGGCCCGGTCCACCGCGTAGAGGGTGGCCATCTGGCGGGCGCGCAGGCGCACACCCTCCAGCGCTGCCGTGATCTCGGCGGCCAGGATGTTCAGCAGATGTAACTGCTGGTCGGGTGGGGCAGCCTCTTCACGCATGTAGGTCGCGATCACCCCCAGCCGCTGTTCGTCGCTGCGTGCCAGCGGTAGACAGACCACCCGCCGGATTTCCCCGGCACAGCCGGCGGCCCTGAGTGGGGTCAGCAGTGGGCAGTTGTCAACAACCCGGGCCGTGAGGGGCCGGCAGTGGGCGCATATCTCGGCCGGCAGGCCGGCCTCTATCCGGCGGCGCAGCGCGCCCCCCGCGGCCTCGCCCAGGCCCCAGGTCATCTCCAGATTCACCCGGCCCGAATTCTGCTCGAAGGTCACGACGGCGCTGCCGACGGCGGGCAGGAGGTCCACCGGCGTTCGGGCGGCGATGTCCATGAGTTCCTGAACGTCAGCGGCATTGGTCACCCGCCGGCCAAGTTCGTGGATGGTTTGCAGTTGGTGGTGCGTCCGTTCGAGGTCGGCGTAGGCCCGGCGCAGGTCGGCCTCCGCTTTCTCGCGCTGGGCCACCGCCTGAATGACCCAGGTCAGCCTAATCCAGGCGACGACGATGCCGGTCGCGCCATACTCTGCCAGTTGGGTCAGGCTATGCCAGGCCAGCGGGACTCGGTCCAGCAGGAGGTATAGGATCGCCTGATGGAAAGCGGCCAGAGCGAGCACGATGATAGGCAGCACCCAACGCAGTCGGGTGAGGTGTTGACTAAGGTGAGCCGTCTTTGCCATGAGCCTTTCCCATGGATCACACGGGGAGGCTCATTGTAACATGAACCGCCCCCCTGCGGCCGGCTTCCCCTCCCATGTGTGCACGCAAAGGTTGTCAGGGAACATGAGCCTCAGGTAGGATAAAGGCTAGT
>CAYZNA010000650.1:1218-1671 GCA_964478665.1 uncultured Anaerolineales bacterium | reverse complement strand
GCCGAGCGCCAGCAGTTCAGGGACTCGGCGCACCCACGACCCCGAGGCGAACGCGGCCGGGGCGATCCGCAATCCGCGGCCCCGGTCGCCCAGCCAGCGGGCGAGAACCGCCGACTCACGGAATCCCGTCCGGGGCACGAATCCGTACGGGATGCGGGCGCGGCAGGTCTCCGCAAGAGTGCTGTAGCCGATCTTGCCGACCACCGCGTCCGCAGCCGCCACGAGGTCGGGGTGGTAGAGGCCGGAGTGGTGCGGCAGCAGCAGGACATTGCCGACCCGCCGCCGCCGAGGGACGGCTCCCGCCAGGATGAACTCAACCCCCGGAACAGCGCAGAGCGGCTGCACCGCGAAGCCGCCATGGGGGATCCCACCCATGGTGACAAGAACCACGGGGCGGCGCGGCGCAATACCCAGCGAGCGGTCGTGGCGCTCACTTGCCGGGTGCTTGTGTTC
>CAYZNA010000650.1:0-1208 GCA_964478665.1 uncultured Anaerolineales bacterium | reverse complement strand
CCCCCCATGGTGACCAGAACCGCGGGTCGGCGCACCGCAATACCCAGCGCGGCCCGCGTCCCGGCCCGCGAGACGCGCGGGGGGCGGCTGATCGGCCCGACCTGCGTTGCCCCGGGGACGGGTTTGCCGACGGGCTGGGTCTGCAGCCGCAGGTCGACGGAATCGAGAAGTTCGTCGAGGAGTGCCGCGAACGGGGCCAGCCGCGGCTCCCGCGCCGTGCAGCCGCGATAGATCCAGCCCCAGGTGAAATTTTCCACGAGCACGCACGGCAGCCCGGCGGTGCGCGCCACGGCAGCGCCCAGCGGCGAGATATCGCAGAGGACAAGGCGGCAGCCCAGCCGCTTCAACCGGCCCGCCAGGTTTCCCACGAGAGCGTCGTCGGGCGGGAAGAGCGCACCAAGGCGCGCGACGGTCGCCGGAAGATCCTCCCCGAGCGGCCCGCGCTGGACCAGCCCGACGTCGACCTCGAGGCGGTGAAGCGAGAAATCCAGCCGCAGCGACTCGCTGAAGAACCAGCGCGGCACCGTAGTGAACAGGTGCGGCTCCAGGCCGGGCACGAACTCACGCAGCGCGTCGATGACCGCGGCGGCCCGGGCTGCGTGTCCGAAACCGTGCGGCGTGATGAAGCAGGCGATCCCCGGCCTCCCCACCCCGCCGCTCCTTCTCACTTTCATCATTTCTCTCCCGCGCCATCGTGCACGGCGCGCCCCGCGGTAGTCAACAACCACCGACTGAGGCCGGGCTTGAACCCTCTACGGTTGACAGATCCGGGGCGGCGGGGCGAAAATCGCGTCCATGGCGGTCACGAAGCAGGGCGCGGGGGCGGGGCGCTGCGGCCCGGGACAGCCCCTGCGGCTTCGGGGGACCAGCCCCTCCACCGCCACCTGCAGGCGATTGCTCGTAGCGTACGGCGTCCCCGCGCACATCCGTCGCCACTCCACCCAGGTCGCCCGGGTCGCCCGCAGAATCGGCGAAGCCTTGCACGAGAAGGGCGAGCCGGTGGACGTCAGGATCATCGAAGCCGCGGCGCTTCTCCACGACATCGCCAAAGCTCCCTGCATCGAGAGCCACCTGGACCACGCCGCGGAAGGCGGCCGGGTGCTGCGCGAACTGGGGCTTGAGACCATCGCCTCGATCGTCGAGCGCCACGTCCTCCTCGGCAGCTGGAACCCCCGCGGCCCGGTGACGGGCGCCGAGGTGGTGAACTA
>CAYZNA010000649.1:0-1672 GCA_964478665.1 uncultured Anaerolineales bacterium | reverse complement strand
TTCGCTTTGACAGCGCTATCCCGATTTCGTGATGTACTGATAATAGGTAACTACTCAGCCCGCTAATGCGGGTTGAGCACCCAGGAAGGGTGGAAGATAAGGCGCTCCCGCCAGCGCCGATTGCAGAGCGTCCAAGACCGGCTGACCGTTCTTGCGGGCGGTGGAAAGGTAGCTGCGGATCTGGCAAAAGACGTGGCCGCCCTCGTCCGTCCGGAAGCCGCCCGAAACTTTCTGTTTCACCTTGACCATGCGAATGTCACGCTCTGCCTGGTTGTTGTCAAACGGCACCGTGAAATCGTACATAAACGCCAGCACCTTGTCCTGGTGCTCCTTCAGACGGTCGAGCAGGTTCTTGGGCGGGCTCTGTTTCACCCGACCCCGTTTCTTCGGTTGTCCATCCACCTGGGCCGGGGGCGGGTTCATCCGCAGGCCCTGTGCGAGGGTCTGGTCATAGCGCTGCTCGAAATCGGCGAGTTGCTCATCGGACAAGCGGTCGTGTCCCAGCGTTTTCGCCGCGGCCACCGCGTGCTGGATGTCCCGCAGCAAGGCTATCAGGGCAGTGGCCCAGGGTTGAGCATAGCGTTCGGCGATGAAGGTCAGTTCGCGCAGATGATGGGCGTTGCACAGGCCGTGTCTGGCTTGCAGGTACGTCAGGTAGGCGGCCCACGCATCATGAATGCTCCAGCCGGTGCGTTCGGGCAAGATGCCGATATGGTCCATCGCTTCGGTGCCCCGTTTGGCCTGCAGCGCGTAGTAGGTGGCCTGCTCCGTACTGGCCGAATGCAACCAAGCCAGCTTCCCGGCCACCCGGGCGCCGGTCTCGTCAAAGCAGACCGGCGCCTCAGTTTGGATCAGATAGGCTTTGACTTGCTCATTCACCGGGGCGACCCGCTCCGCCATTTCGTTATTCGCCGCCACCACGGTCCCTTCCGCCACCGGGTGCTGATACAAGTCGCCGAGGATCTCGGTGGTGCGTTCCAGCGGGATGAAGTGATACTCGTTGAAGTACACCGTTTGCGCCCGCAGGCGCGGACCGTACTGGACCGGTTGCGCGACCTCCGCCGGAAAGTCGGCGGCGTTGACCTGCCCACACTGCGGACAGGTCTTGATTTCGGCTTGGTGCTCGGTCACTTCCAGCTTCACCAGCGGCAGGTCGAATACCTGGCGCGGCTCGCACCCGCTCGCGGCGATCCCCTCCAACGGGGCGTGACAGCGCTGGCAGGTCGTGACCCGATGCACCTGCACCTGATCCGGCTTCTCCACCGCTTGGAGTGTCTGGCCGGGGTGGCCCGGTTGCCCGCCGCTCGGCTTGCCACTGGAAGTCCGCAGACTGCGCGGGTGAGGCTTCTTCAGTCCATCACTGGAAGGCGGTTTGCCACTGTTGCTACTGTTCTTCGCCAGTTGGTCTTCCAACGCTTGCACCCGCGCTTCCAGCGCACGGATCACAGCCACCAGGCTATCGAAGAGGGCGATCACCGCCTCTTCCCCCTGCTGGTAGGCGGCGTGCACTTCCTCGTGGCTGGGCAACGCTGAAGGTGTCATGGGCCCAAGTATGGCTCATCTGTGTCTGTTTTGCACCAGAGAAACGTTAGAGGCCTATCAAGGCTGAGTAGTTACGAAATTGAGTAGAATACAGATAACCCCCCCGGAGATAGCATCTCCGGGCCGACGC
>CAYZNA010000648.1:1102-1677 GCA_964478665.1 uncultured Anaerolineales bacterium | reverse complement strand
AAGGCCAGGTGGCGGGTGATCGCAGACGGGCTGCGAAGCGCCGGCGTGGCGGGGGCGGCCAGCGAGCGAGGGCGCGCGCCGGTGGGCCTCGGCCTCGGGGCCGAGACTCCCGCCGAAGTGGCGCTGGCAATCATGGCCGAAGTGGTGGCGGTGCGGAACGGCGGCGGGGCGTCGCTGGCAAAAACCTTGCCCACCGGAATCACCTCAGGTATAATCCCGGCCAGTTCTTCGGCGGCTTAGCTCAGTTGGCAGAGCAGCGGACTCATAAGCCGCGTGTCACTGGTTCAAGTCCAGTAGCCGCCACCTCCGAAAACTAAAAGAACCGGCCCGCGCAGTTTAGCGGGCCGGTTCTTTATCTTTGGTTGTTAAGGAGCCGCCGCCCAGATGAATCCCCGCTGCACGCTCGTCGCCCCCGCCGCCTCGTAGCGCGTCTCGCCGTCGGAGGTCGCGCCGACGCTGCGCACCGGCAGAACCCACCAGCGATACAGATGCGACTCGCGCGCCGGAGGGCCGAGGGCCGGCGGCACGCTGATGCGCGTGGCCGTGGTGTATTGCACCAGCCGCCGCGCCGCATT
>CAYZNA010000648.1:0-1092 GCA_964478665.1 uncultured Anaerolineales bacterium | reverse complement strand
CTCGCCTGTTCCACGCGCGCTGCAGAATCTTCGCGCCGCGCGACGATTCTCGGGAGTAGTAGACCAGGTTGCGGGGACCGTGCCCGGTCACCGCACCGTGACCCGTGACGGATCCGGGGGCACGATGATGCGCGTGGCGGTGGTGTACTGCACCAGCCGCCGCGCCGCGTTCGCCGTCACGTCCTCCACCGTGACCTGATACGTTTCGTTCTCGCGCAGTTCGGCCACCGCGCTCCACTGCAGAGTGATCGCCGTCTCCACGCCAGTGAACGATGCGCCATCCTGCGGCAGGAGCATGACTGGCGCCGGGTAGGGCGGCGGCGGGGTGTGGGTGGGCGTCGGGCCGGGCGTCGCCAGCCGCACCAGCGGGATGATCAGCACCTGCCCGGAGAAAACCACGTCCGAGGTCATGTTGTTTGCTTCTTTGATGGTCTCCGGCGCGACGTTGTAGTTGGCTGCGATGGTGCTGAGCGTGTCGCCTTCCTTCACGGTGTACGTCACCGTCGGAATAGCCGCCTCGGTTTGCTGGATGGGCGAGAGGGTGCTGGTGGCGGGCGGCGAGGCGGTCGGGGTGGGCTGCGGGATCTTCAACTGCTGATTCGGGAACAGCGGGCAGTCGCGCCCGAGGCCGTTCATCTCGATGATGATCGAAACCGAAACGTCGAATCGCGCGGCCAGCCCGATGCAGGTGTCCCCCTGCTGGACGGTGTAATCCAGCGGCGGGAGCGGCGTCGGGGTGGGGAGCGGCGTGCCGGTGGGCGTGATGGTGGGGGTGAAGGTGGGGGGCGGCGTGGCGGTGGGCGTGAGGGTGGGGGTGAGGGTGGGGGGCGGGGTCGGGGGGGAGGGGACGGTGGGCGTGGCCGGGGTCAGCAGGTCCGCCCCCGGGCCGACGAATACGAACGCCAGCACCGCCCCGATCAGCAGAAGCGCAATCAACGTCACCAACACAGGGGCCGAGATCGTCACTCCGCCTGAGCGGCCGGGGGCGCGCGCCTTCTTCCCCGCTGGCGCGCGGGAAAGGTCGGTTCCGCACACCAGACAACGCGTGGCGGTTTCGCCCACGCGGGTTCCGCAGGTGGGGCACAAGCGCGG
>CAYZNA010000647.1:0-1683 GCA_964478665.1 uncultured Anaerolineales bacterium | reverse complement strand
ACGTTAAGTATTGACAAAACAGAATGCAGCTGCTATGTTTGGGCATGACGGATGCCCAAACGCAGCGCTGCCGGAAGCGCCTGGAGCAGTTCCTGGTGAACCTGTTGGAACCGGTGGGTCGGAGTGAACGGCGCCATTGGGGTGAGGTGTACGTGCGAAGTCTGCTGCTGGATGGGGAACGGAAATCGATAGAGCCTTTGGCCGGGCGACTCCCCGAGGGAAACGTGCAAGCCATGCAGCAGTTCATCGGGCAGAGTCCGTGGGAGTGGAGCCCAGTGTGGGAACGCTTGGGAAAACGGATGACGGCCGAACTGGAGGCGGATCCGGCGTGGGTAGTAGATGACACGGGTTTTCCCAAGCAGGGCACGCACTCGGTAGGCGTAGAGCGCCAGTATTCGGGCACGTTAGGAAAGACCGGCAACTGCCAGATAGCGGTGAGCGTTCACCATGTTGGGGAACAAGGAAATGTACCACTGGGATGGCGGCTGTATTTGCCGGAGAGTTGGGCCCATGATGCCGAGCGCCGGCGCGAGGCGAGGATTCCGGAAGAAATCGTCTTTCGCAAGAAGTGGGAGCTGGCGCTGGAAATTATCGATCAGATCCGCGGTTGGGGCCTGGCGGATCGAGTGGTGTTGGCAGACGCTGGCTATGGGGATGGCACGGAGTTCCGAGAAGAATTGGAACGGCGGGGATTGCCGTACGCCGTGGGCGTCATGCCGCAAGTAGGAGTGTGGCTGAAGCCGCCCAAACTGAGCCTGCTTCCAGCCAAGGGCAAGGGCCGGCCGCCGAGCGCGGTCCGTTACGGCGAGCAACGGCCGACCACCGCGCTAGAGGCAGCCAAGCAGGCGAAAGGCTGGAAGAAGATTCGCTGGCGAGAAGGGAGTAAAGGCTGGTTGGAATCGCGCTTCTGGGCGACGCGAGTACAGCCATCCCCTCGTTATCAGGACGGCAGACCGCCAGGCAAGCAAGTCTGGTTGTTGGTGGAGTGGCCGGAGTCGGAAGAGGTGCCTCTCAAGTACTGCCTTTGTGATCTTCCTGCTCACTACTCGTGGCGGCGTATCGTGCGGCTGGTCAAATGCCGCTGGAAGATCGAGCAAGACTATCATCAACTCAAAGAAGAACTCGGCCTGGATCATTATGAAGGCCGCAACTGGCAAGGCTGGCATCATCACGTAACGATGGTCATGCTCGCGCACGCCTTCCTCACGCTGGAAACCTTGCGCAGCAAAAAAAACTTCTGGGTGGACCCTGCCGAGGACCCGACGTGAAATCCAGTACATGCTGTTCACCTGGACCGGAGTTTGCGCCTACTGCGGCGCTGACGCGAAGGGCGCCCGGGGTCCGTAAATACTTAACGTAGTAATATTAGGAGCGGGGCCGAGAAACAGGTCCCAGGCCAACTTGCCCTTGAGCGTCGGCGGCCGGAGCGAACTCCAGTGATTCAGCCACCAGGCGGTAACCAGGCGCACACCGCCGGCCGCTCCCGAGTCCAGCACGCGCTTGGCCTCCTGATAGAGTTCGTAGCTGCGGCGCTGCGTTCCCACCTGGACGATTCGCTGCGTGCGCCGCACCGCATCCACCATGCGAAACCCGTCCTCAATGGTGTGGGCGAGCGGCTTCTCGACGTACACATCTTTGCCTGCCTCCACCGCGTCGATGAGCATCGCCGCGTGCAGATGGTCG
>CAYZNA010000646.1:0-1686 GCA_964478665.1 uncultured Anaerolineales bacterium | reverse complement strand
CAACCATCCGGGTTACTCGTCAATGCCACGAGCAATAGCATCCCCAGCCCGGCGTTGGCAAAGCCGATGAGCATTGGCCATCGCCACACCACCGGCAGGCCCATGCTGGCGACAAGCCCGGCAGTGGTAAAGAATCCCGTGAACCACCACAGGGCGAACAACGGGCGCATTTACGAGTTGGGGGAGGGCATCGGCGAGAACAGCGCATCGAAGCGATCATTCACCCAGGCCAACCGCAAGTGCAACAAATGATTGAAGCCCTCCTCGCTCCAGCGCATACCGACTCCCTTGAATCGCTGTTGGATCAACCACTTGCACGCGCTTTCCACCAGGCCGCTGCCCAGCGGGAGACCCAACGCTTTGAATTTCTCGTAGTCCAGGTGAGCCCCGTGTTTCTTCAGGTACTCGTAGACCTGTTGCAGGGCTTGGCGGGCCGTGGCCGGCAGCTCATTCAACGCCAGGGTGGTTTCCAATTCGCGAAGTACCGCCTCTGCCTGCCCATGCCGGAGTTGGTGACGGGCATGCTCAAACCACTGACGGGCGGGACGGGTGCGTCCATCCAACCAGGCGCTGGCGGCTTTCCACAGGTTCTGGGCGGCGTGGTAGAAGTCCAGGATGCCGATGGCCCGCTTCGCCAGCTGTTCGTTGAACAAGCGCCAGAAGCCGCGCCCGCCATCGCTGATCCAGACAACCACTTGGGCCGTCAGAATACTCTGCCGCAGAGCTTCCAGCCACAGCCGGGGCGCGAGGGCGTCGATGTCGCCCAACACCGCCACCAGCCGGCGGCGTTCCAGCCGCGTGGTCTCGCTCCCGTCGCGCGAGGGGGTGCGCTTCAGCCGAGCCAGAATCGCCACTTTCACTTCCCGCCACTTCGTCTTCCCTTTCGGGCTGTCTGGGGCGGGGCGAAAGGGAACCATGACCCCATCCGCGCCGATGATCAAGGGCCGGGCGGCCTGCGCTGCTTCCAGGGGCTCGGCTTCGGGGTTCTGACCCGCCGCCAGTTTCTCCAGTTCGTCGGTCAGGCGCCGCATCGCTATCTGTCCCACCGCCTGCACCCAGTTCCACACCGCCGCCGGGCTGACGCTAATCCCGGTGGCCCGGCGCAGCAAGGCCGCCGCCGTCTCAAACGGCACAAACACGGCAAAGGCACACGCCAGCTGCTTCAACTCGGTACTGGTTTGCTGGTTGGGTTCAATGCCCACGGCCTGATCCAGCGGCGCCACGGGTTTGATCGGACACCCCTTGGGACAGCGCCCGACACGCCGTTTCCAACACAGCACTCCCAGTATCGTCGTCAGCTGGCGCGGCAGAAGCCCCTTGCTGTGCAGGCGCGTGCCGCACTGGGGACAGGGAGGCCAGTCGGTGGGTTGGCGGGCGCGTTCGCCAATCGTTTCCTGCATCACCAACCGGGCGAGGCTCAAGCCCAAGCGCCAAGCCGCCAAGATCATCTGGAACAACGAGGCGGCTTGTTGCACGGCCTCGATTTGGGGCTGCACGGAGGGGGCGAGTTGGGACAGACCGGCGGTGAGAGAGGTCATGGGGAAGAGAACTCCTTCTGCTGAATAGGGGAGGTCGTATCGTAGCACATCTCCTCTCCGGCGTATGGCCCTTCCCCCAACCTTTATATGCGCCCGATCGTCGGCTACTCGCGCGCCGTGCGCGTCGGCCAATTCGTCTACGTCTCCG
>CAYZNA010000645.1:0-1691 GCA_964478665.1 uncultured Anaerolineales bacterium | reverse complement strand
TCCTCCTTCCTTCTTCCTTCTTCCTCCTTCCTTCTTCCTCCTTCCTCCTTCCTCCCCACCTTCCCCATGCGCCTCGACGCCCCTACCCTCGACCTGCTCCGCCAGCGGCTGCGCGCCGGCAACCCGCTCTGGCTGCCGCTGACCACCGCCAGCATGGCGCCCACCCTGCGCCCCGGCGACCGGGTTCTGGTACAATTCGTCGCGCTGCGGGACCTCGCGCCGGGCGACATCTTGCTGTGCGGCCACGGCGGCCTGCTGCTGGCCCACCGGTTGATGGCCCTGCGCCGGGCCGAGCCGCGCCTGCTCACCAAAGGCGACGCCCTGCGGGCCTTCGACCCGCCGTTGCCGAGCGGCGCCCTGCTGGGCCGCGTCGTCACCGTAGAGCGTGACGGGAGAAAGATCGAATTGCATTCAGCCACGCCCCTTTTCCCCCCTCTCACCCGCGCCCGCCTGCGCTGGCTGGTTTCCTATGCCACCGGCGCCTCCCACCGGTTGTATCGCGGGCTGCGTCGCCTGCTGCCCGCGGCGCTGACGCTGCTGCTGCTGGCGCTGCCCGCTCGCAGCACCGGCGCGACCACTGCCGTCACCATCTCCTCCTTCACCGCTACCGGCGGGAACGGCCAGATTGTGCTGCAATGGTCCACCGCCAGCGAAGACAATAACTACGGCTTCGATATTGAACGCTCGCAAACCCCCGCCGACCCGGATTCGTGGGATTGGATTGACACAGTAGATAGCCAGTCGCCCTGCCTGCAGAATCTGACCACCCTCAATTACGAATACGCCGACACCGGCCTGGGCGAGGGCCAAACCTACTACTATAGGCTGTGGTTCATAGGCTGGATGTGCGACGACGATGACGCGTTGTACGACCAGGTGGTTTCCGCCACCACCAACGGCGGCGCCACCGCGACTCCGACGCCCACCGCTACCGCGACCGCCACTCCCACCGGGACGGCGACTGCGACCGCCACCCCCGGCCCCTCGCCCACGCCCTCCGCCACCTCCACCCCGCCGGAGGCCCCCGGCAGCGTCACTCCCACCGCCACCGGGACCCCGACCGCCACCGCTACCGCGACCCCACCCCTGATTGCCAGCCCCAGCCGGACCCCGCCCGCCACCCCCACCCCCATCGGGCCTGCGCCTCCCACCGCCACACCCCCGGCGGCCAGCCCTACCCCGCCGGAGGTGATCTTCCCCCCCATCGGCGGATTCGGGCCGCCGCCCGAGGAAACCGTCGCCCCGCCGCCCGGTACGGGCGACTCGCCGAGTCGCCCCGACGCCGCCACCAGTGCCCCCTCCGACTTCTTCCCGCCCCGGCTGGGAGGCGTGGGGGGCGGCATCGAACCCACCCCTACCCCCACCGGCGCAGCGGCACCCGCCGCGCGCGCTTCCCGGCTGCTGCTGCTCGGCGGCCTGGCCGTGCTGGCGCTGGCCGCGCTGATCGCCTGGCTGAGCACGCTGGGCTGGTACTGGCTGCGCATCCGGGGCAGCAGTGCGGAGGCCGGCCGCCCCTCCGGCGAATGATGCGCACAGCGGCAAGACGCGCGGCCCTGCTGCTGGCGATCTTGCTGCTATCGCCGGCCTGCCGCAGGCCCCCGCCCCCGAGCCCCACCCCAGGTAGCCAGATGCGCCTGCGGGCCGCCCTGATCGAGCCGGGCATCTATCGCCTGAGCCGCGCCGACCTGCGC
>CAYZNA010000644.1:0-1694 GCA_964478665.1 uncultured Anaerolineales bacterium | reverse complement strand
CGTCGAGAAACAGCTCTTCCTGGAGTTGCGGCATCTGTTCAGCCTCCAGCCCGACCTGGTGTTCTACGACATCACCTCGACCTAGTATAGCGTTTCACTAAAACATAACCAATAGGATCTGTTCTGTGCTACATTGAGGCATGGCAGAGAAGTCCCGCCGTGCCAAGTTGGTCCTGATTGCCTCAGAACTGCAGCGCTTGCGCCAGGTGAGCCAATCGCGGACCGCGCCCCAGCGAGAAGTTCAACGTGCGCAGATCTTGTGCCGATACCATGCTGGCGAGCCCATCGCCGCAATTGGCCGCACTCTTGGAATGACGCGCAAGAGTGTTGGCAAATGGATCGACAAGGCCCTGGCCATGGGGGCTGCGGCGGCGCTGATGGATTCTTTTCATCGCCCCAGATCCCCAGTGATCACCGAGGAGGCGAAGGCCTGGGTGGTGCACCTGGCGTGCACCAAGCCCAAAGAGCATGGTCTTGCCGCCGAATTCTGGACTCGAAGCGCCTTGGCTCAACATGTCCGGCAACACGCGGTACAGGCCGGCTACCCGTCGCTGGCCAAGGCCGTCAAGGCCACCGTGCAGCGGATTCTTGCGGCCCAGCCTCTGCACCCGGAGCGGGTCCAATACTACCTGGAGCGGCGCGATCCCCAGTTCGAAACGAAGATGCGGGAGATTCTGCTGGTCTATCAAGAAGTCGCTTTACAGAACGACGCGCGCGGCAAAGGGGGCCCTTTGTCCACCGTCATTACGGTCTCGGTCGACGAGAAGCCTGGGGTGCAAGCTATCGCCAACACAGCTCCGGACTTGCCGCCAGTCGCAGGCAAACATCCCGGCTTCTCCCGAGACCACGAATACAAGCGCCTGGGCACGTGTTCCATCCTGGCGGCGCTGGACTTGCACGACGGCCACGTGACCGCGCGGGTGGAACGGCGTCACCGCAGCCGGGAATTCATCGCCTTGCTCAAGGATCTCGACAACTTCTACCCGGCCGAGTGCACGATTCGCATCGTCCTGGACAACCACTCGGCGCACATCTCGAAGGAAACGCGAGCGTTCCTGTCCACCCGGCCCAACCGGTTCCAGTATGTGCTGACGCCAACCCATGGTTCCTGGCTGAACCTTGTGGAGACCCTGTTTGGGAAGATGGCACGGACTTTTCTCAGGCACATCCGCGTCCACTCCTGGGAAGAACTTCGTCAGCGGATACTGGCCGGAATCGCGGAGATCAATGTCGCACCGGTCGTCCATCGATGGAAGAAATTCGAGTCACCGTCCCCGGCTGCACTGGATACTATTTGCTGAAACGCTATACTAGTGCAGTGGTGTGGGTACAACCACCACCATCATAACGCCGCGGAAAACACCAGCGGCGCGCCGTACTGCATCTCCTGGTAGCGCACTCCCTCGGCGCGCAGTTGCAGCGACGCGCGAAACTGTTTCGGGTCCACCATGTTGTCGGCGAACATGTCGTAGTGGCAGGGGATGGCGGCGCGCGGCCGGATCTTGCCGGCCAGCTCGGCCGCCTCCCAATGCGACAGGTTGTTGAAGCCGCCGTTGATGCAGGTGATCATCAGGTCCGGCTTGTGTTTGGCCGCCGACACCAGCAGCTCGCTGTAGTCGGTATCGCCGGTGACGTAGATGCGCGGCCCGTTGCCGAAGCGCAACACGAAGCCCATGTGATTGAGGTCGGTGTCG
>CAYZNA010000643.1:0-1695 GCA_964478665.1 uncultured Anaerolineales bacterium | reverse complement strand
CTGGAGACCGGCGGGGTCAGATAATCGGGGCTGGAGGTGGCGACGATGATGAGGTCGAGGTCGCGGGGCCGGACGCCCGCCATGTCCAGCGCGTCGCGCGCGGCGGCGACCGCCATCCCGGAGGTCGTCTCGCCGGGGCCGACGACGCGCCGCTCCCGGATGCCGGTGCGCGCCATGATCCACTCGTCGCTGGTGTCAAGCCGCTGCGCGATCTCGGCGTTGGTGATAACCCGCGCCGGCACGTATTTCCCCCAGCCGACGATGTTCCCATAGCGTTGTGGCATAGCTCGATCTCCCGTCGTCTTGTTTGTGGCGAACACAACTGCCAGAGCAGGGTGATGAGGCTGATGCTCCACTCTCGCGGGATGAGAGCGCCGGAAGGAGCGGGAAGCAAATGAAACTTGCCGGTAGGCAGCCCCGATAGTATAACCCACATGGTCTACGATGCCCTGCGGCATGGGCAGGTCGCCCCGGCGGCGGCGCGGGAACTCTTGGCCGAAGCCGAACCGCCGGAGGCGATCACGGTGGCGGGCTGCGCGGTGTATGCGGTGGATAGCACCGTTCACCTGCGCCCGGACGCGGAGACCTTGCCTGACCGAGGGCAAGTCTACTCAGCCAGTCGGCAGGCTACCGTGCCCGGCCACCAGTACAGTTGGCTGGGGCGCATCGTGGCGCAGGGCCGTTCGTGGTTCGCCCCGCGCGATGTGGAGCGGATTGCCACCCCCACCACCCCGGCCGCCGTCGCCGCCGAGCAAGTCAAGCGGCTGGCCTGCGCGTTAGCCGTCTGTGCTCAACGGTGAAGCCATCCAGCTCCTCACCTACAGCGTCAGGGTCAGGCGGTACAAATCCAATATAGGCCACGGTGCTGGCATATAGTTCGCCCGCCTTCATCGTTTTGCTCGCGCGCCCGATTCTCAAAGAACCGTTCATGGCCCGCAAACTGATCGCCGTCGTTTTGAGTCTAACCGGTTGCGTGTTGGTGGTGAAAGCTTACACAGCCGCAGGCGTTCTTCTCCCTCGGGCAGGCGTGGGACGGGTGGGGCATCCTCGCGCTGCTCGCGCTAGTCCCAACCGTGGCGGGATTCGGGCTATACACGCTGAGCCTGCGCTATCTACAAGTCAGCGTGGCCGGGCTGATCGCCTCGCTGGAGCCGGTGCTCACCGCCATCATGGCCATCTTTCTACTGGGCGAATGGCTGGATGGATGGCAATGGCTGGGGGCTGGGCTGATTCTGGTCGCCGTAGTGCTCGCGCAGACCGAGGCCGAGCAGCGCGCCCCTCAATCGGGGTCGCGTGCGCCCGTGGAGGCAAAAGGGTAGGCAGGCGCGAGGAAATGCGTGGCAGCGCGGTGTGCGTCGGGTCAGCGTGAGCAGCCAGGAACGCAGCCATAGTGGGATACAACTGTTGGGTGGGCAGAAGCGCAATGTGCGCACCTTAGACTCATTTTCTGTACCGTTGCTGGCGTTACCCGAATTTGGGGTAACGCTAGCAATTGGGAGAAAAGCGAGCACAAGGACGAGTTATGTTCGCCGCGGCAGGCACAGCCAGGGGGACCGGCTAGCAGAAGTCGAAGCCCATCCCTGGCAAGGCCGGACATCCCCAAAGCCTTTCCACTGTGGCCGGGGCGGAAAGTGATTCAGGCCTCCCGGCGCGGCCGGGGTTATAATTCGCACAAGTTGTCCCCTGACCCTTCGC
>CAYZNA010000642.1:0-1698 GCA_964478665.1 uncultured Anaerolineales bacterium | reverse complement strand
GATGCCGCCGCCCATGCCGGCCGAGTTGCCGCTGACGGTGTTGTTGCTGATGGTCGCGTTGCCAGAGACGTAAATGCCGCCCTTGTTATTTCGGATGATGTTATGGTCAATGTACGGCGAGGCGGCTTCCAAAAGCAACGCGCGGTTTTCGCCTACATTGGCCCCGCCGCCAAACTCAACGACGGCGTACTGGATAATGCCGCCGCCGGTATAGTTGCCGTCGCCGTCAAACGTGGCATCGTCGCTGGAGTCGGTGAAGAGAATGTAGCTCCAGTCGCCTTTGGCCGGGCTGGCCTGGTTGGAGGTGAAAGTGATGGGGCTGTTGGCCGTGCCGCGCGCGATGAGTGTGCCCTGGACGGTGAGCGCCTTCAGGCTGTCGAACTTGACCGTGGCGCCGGGTTCGATGGTCAGCGTCGCGCCGCTTTGGACGATCACGTTGCCGGTCACGATGTACGGATCGCAATAGCCCGGCCCCCACGTCGTGTCGCTACCGATCAGGCCGGAGACATTGCAGGGAGCGGCCAGGTTGCCGGAAGCCCGCTGCGATGGAACGAATGGCGTGTAGGAGGAGCCTGCCTCGGTCGAAAGGTGCTGCCGCAGGGTCAGCAGTTGCTGCGGCCGCGCGCCCGCTTCGGGTTCCCCCGCTCGGGTCTGCTGCTCGTTCCGGCCGCGTTCTTGCTCAGGGCCGGTGACAGGGCGCACGGCCTCGGGCCTGCTCTGCCCCGCCCGGCCCGACTGCTGCTGCGCGAACATCTCTGCCTGTTGCCGGGCAGCCTGCTGCTGCGGGGAGGTCACGGGCGAGGGTGAACCGGCCCTCTGCGCCTGCCGCCGGGCGACCCACTGTCCGGGTGAGGTGGGCTGCGGGCCGGGCCGGGCGACCTCGCTCCGAACTGCTGGCGGGGAGCCGGGCAGGGGGGAACGCGGCGGCGGAGGCTGCCCGGCCTCGGGCCGGGCGTCGGGGCCGGCCGGGTGCGTGTACGGGCCGGGCCGCAGGGTTGTAGGTGGGGCCGGCGGGGCGGCCGGCGGTCCGGCCGTTACGCCCGCCGATGAAAACAGCAGGGTGATGATCGCAAGAAACGAGGGTAGCGAGAAACTACGGCGAGGCATGGCAGTCTCCTTTCGGTGAACCGGAGTTTGCTGGCCGGTTCTGTCGAAATAAAAGGAGCCAGTCTGTAGATTCAGACTGGCTCCATATTTGCAGGGTTTGCCGTGCTGGCAGGCGGCGCGTGGTGCACGTGAGCCTCTTATCTGTTGGCGCCCGTTTGCCTGGCGGTGCGAGTGCCGAGCGGCCTCCGGGTCGGTCAACTACTGTGATGATACTCCTGATTGCTGCCGGTGTCAACTGCCAGAGTGAGTTCGCTCAGCCAGCGAGGGTGCCCCGCTGGGGCAGGGTGGTAGCGCAGGCATCCCCATGCCCGCGCAGGCCCGCGCCGCCAGAAAACTGAAATGCACCATTTTGAGGGCAGCGCGAAACACAACTTATGGTGTCACAGACCTCCGGATTTATTCGCCCGTCCGGCGGCAGCGGCAGGGCGAAGGCCACGCCGACCAGCACCGGGCGCGGGCGACCGATCTGCCGGGGCAGGCGGCCGGGGCGCGGGTGGAAAAGCCGGGCGCGGTCCCGCTGGCGCGCTCAGTGGGCGTGGAGATTGAGCGGTGAGGCCCCCTCCACCAGCAAGCACGCCGCTTCGTGCCCCT
>CAYZNA010000641.1:0-1700 GCA_964478665.1 uncultured Anaerolineales bacterium | reverse complement strand
GCCTTCAGGCGGCCCCGGCTGAAGCCTCGACTCCGCTAACTAAACAGTATTGGGTGTAGTCCGACCGTCTCCGGCGGCAACGGCCGCAGATCAGGCTTCCACCGCGGCCTTTGGCCTGGGGTAGGCCGCCAGTTCGATGGTGATGCGCTCGAAGAAGCTGTTGGGCGGCAGGGCGCCGCCGCCATAGGCCAGGTCCACCACGCGGGCGGTGACCACCAGGCTGGCGGTTTCCATGGTTACGGTCTGCCCGGCCACTGCCTGCACAGGCTCGCCCTTGGCCGCGAGGCGGGTTCTGAGGGTCTCATCGCGGAAGGCGTGTTCGCTCATCAAGACACGTGTCACGGTGCGGATGTCGTTCTTGTCAAACAGCCAGACCTCAAAGGCGGTCACCTTCTTGGGGTCGCCGACGCCAATGGTCTCCGAGAGGCCCACGCCGCACTCACCCAGAAAATCGCCCGACGGCGCGTCAATGCTGAAAGAGTCGTCGTACAGATCGTCCCCCAGCATGTAAGTGGTCATAAACTGGGCCACCGGCTCGGCGCCGGTCGGAGTCGGTTCCTGAGACAGATCGGTGCGCGGGGTGGACTCCGAGACCCGGCGGGCGCTTTGCGCTGCCGCCTGGGAGGCCGGCATGGACTTGACCGCCGGCTTCTTGAGCTGCCGCCAGACGAGGTATCCGCCGCCGACCACCACCACCAACAAGAGCAACACGCCGCACAACGGCAACAGTATCCCCAGCCATCCGGCGCCGGCCGCCGGCTGTTCGGTCGGGGCGGGCGTCACTCCCGGCGCAGACGGGCCGCGACTTGCGGCCTCGAAGCCCTGCAGCCGGGCCAGCTCCTCGCCGCTGGCCCCGGCTCTGGCGGTTGCCAGTGCGCTATCTCCGCCGGCGCCGAGGGACTCCATGCGCCCCCTGGCCGCATCTGCATCTCGGGTGAGCGCGTAAGAATCGGACGCCGCCCGGAGGTAGTCCTGCTGGTAGTAGGCCGCCAGTTGGGAGGGGTTGCCGTCCACGTACTGCACCGGCCACAACCCCCAGCCGATAACCAACCACCCAATCAACAGGCCGGCCAGCAGCGCCACTGTCCCGAGTATCCGCGGCTTCTGAAGTTGTGCTTTGAGTGTGTCCATCGGGTTTGTCTCAGCCTTTCTCCGCTAGTCAGTGGAAATGAGTATCGCGTGCGCGTGAACCGGGGCTATTGTAGTCGTTTTGCCGCCAGGATGCAATTCGTAGATCCTGCGCGGAGACGCTTGCCTGCCTGGGGGGCCAGGGCCGGCCACCGGACCGGGATCCCGGTCGGGGCCAGGACCGGGGTTCCCCACGCGGCGCCCGCCGCGGGCGGGGAAGGGGCTACCCGCCCGGGGTGCAATATCCGTGCCCCGGATCAGGCCGGCTCGGGCAAATCGGCTCCGGGTCCGGCTTCGACCTCCGGCAAATCGTGCAAGAGCGCAGTTTCCCCGCAGCTCAGACACTGCGCTGACTGCTTGTTGGCTGCCACCAGCGTGCCGCCGCAGGCCGGGCAGGGCTGGGGAAACGGGCGCTTCCACGAGGTGAAGTCACACTCCGGGTAGTTCTCACAGCCGTAGAAGGCGCGGCCTTTGCGGGTCTTGCGCGCCACCAGTTCGCCGCCGTCCTGCGGGCAGGGCACGCCAATCTTCGCCAGCAGCGGCTCGGTGTGGCGGCAGGCCGGGAAGTCAGA
>CAYZNA010000640.1:0-1707 GCA_964478665.1 uncultured Anaerolineales bacterium | reverse complement strand
AGCCGGGTGGAGGCGGCGCTGCTGGCTTCCCGGCGCGAGGCGAGGCAGTGATGCGAGTCCTGCTGCTGGCGGATGTTCACACCAACTGGGAGGCCTTGCTGGCCCTCCAGCGCGCGGAGTCGAAGCCCGACGCGATTCTCTTCGCCGGCGACGCGGTGGGCTACGGCCCCGACCCCGTCGCCTGCGCGCGCTGGCTGCTGGCAAACGCGGCGACGGCGGTGCGGGGGAATCATGAGGAGGCAACCATCAGACCCGAAGGGTTTTCGGAAACCCTTCGGGTCTTGCCCGAACTCACCGAGGCCACACGCGAAACCCTCCAGTACGCCCGCGCCGTGTTGACGCCGCACGATCACGCACGCCTCAGCCAGTGGCCGGCCTCCGCCACGATTTCCCTCGGCGGCGCGCGCTTTCATTTGATGCACGGCCACACGCTCGACGTTCCCGGTGGGCGCTTGAACCCGGCCACCTGCCCGGAGGCCGAACTGCGCGCGCTCTTCGACGACATTCCCGCTGATGTGATTCTGCTCGGCCACACGCATCTGCCGGCCATCCGGCAGTTCGGCGACCGCCTCATCGTCAACCCCGGCTCGCTCGGCCAGCCGCGCTACGGCACGCCCGACGCCACCTACGCCGTGTGGGACGACGGGCATCTGCAAATCAAGCACCTGCACTACGACCACGACGCCACGGCGCGCAGACTGCGGCTGGCGCACCTCAGCCCGGAAGTGGCGGAGCAGTTGAGCGAGATTCTGGAGACCGGGCTGGTCGCCTGACAACGCGGATATGGAAACGCTCTCGTGGATTCTTGTGCTGGTCGCCCTTCTACTGGCGGTGGCGCTGTATCTGTTTGTGATCCGGCCCTGGCAGTTGCTGTGGGGCGCAACTGACGAAGAGGTGGCCCGCGCCATGCCGGGCGACGACGTTGTCCGGCGTCCCACCTTCGCGGCCACGCGCGCCGTCACGGTTCGGGCGCAGCCGGCGCAGATCTGGCCGTGGGTGGTCCAGATCGGTTATGGGCGAGCCGGTTGGTACAGTTACGACTGGGTTGACAACCTGGGCAGGCCGAGCGCGGAGCGCATTGTCCCGGAACTCCAACATCTTCAGGTTGGCGACCTGATCCCGATGAGTCCCGATGGGAAGATGGGGCTGTGGGTCAAGGCCTTCGAGCGCGACCAGTGGATCCTGTGGTGGGACAAGAAAACCCTGTTCACCACGTGGCTCTGGATGCTCTGCCCGCTCGACGAACAGGACACGCGCCTGATCACCCGCGTGCGCCTGCACTACAACTGGCTGTCGCCGACGATCATCTTCAACCTTCTGCTGGATGTCGGGGATATTGTGATGATGCGCAAGTGCATGCTCGGCATCAAGCGCCGGGCGGAGACCGCCGCCGGGCGGTGAGCATTCCGGGGACTGTCCTGGCGGCGCTGCCAGCCCGGTCGCTAGCGCACCTTGCCGCCGGAACGCCCACGCACCCGCGGGCGCAGTAAAAAGGAGTCGCAATGACGGAAAGAAAGAAAATCACCCTGCCCGTTCTCCAAAAGAAGATGGCCGACGGCGTGCCCATCACGATGATCACCTGCTACGACTACGCCATGGCGCACCTGGTGGAGCAGGCCGAAGTGGACATGGTGCTGGTGGGCGACAGCCTCGGCATGACCATGCTCGGCTACGAAGGCACGCTGCCGGTGACGATGGACGACATGA
>CAYZNA010000639.1:0-1712 GCA_964478665.1 uncultured Anaerolineales bacterium | reverse complement strand
TCGCCTTTTTGAGCGCCGAGCAGGTCCGCGCGCTCCAGAACCAATTCGGCACCCCGGTCTTCGTCTACGACCAGCAGAGCCTGGAGGATCAGGCCCGCAAGGCCCTGGCCTTCCCCAATGCCTTTGGCCTGCGGGTGCGCTCCGCCATGCAGGCCTGCCCCAACACCGCCCTGGTCCGCCTGTTGAACCAGCGGGGCCTGCACCTGGACGTCAGCAGCGGCTTTGAGGCCCCGCGCGCCATGCGGGCCGGCGTGCCGCCACCTGGAGTAACAGCCCGCGAATCGAGTGCAGGATGATGCCGGTGAACAGGGTGAGCATCCCTACAAGGGTCAGCAGCACCGTGATGAGGGCGTAGCCGACGGCCAGCTGCAAGGTGGCGCTGTAGATGCGGGCCACGTACCACCCCAGCGCCAGGCCCGCCAGCAGGATGACCGTCCCCGACGCTCCAAAAAAGAGCAGCGGGCGCGTCTGCCCGGCCAGGCGCAGAATGCCGTCCATCACGCCCATGCCGTGCGTGAACGGGTTGCGCTTCGGGCCCTCGGCGTAGCTCATGCCCACCGGCAATTCGAGGACTTTCCAGCCGTGCTCCTGCGCCAGGAACTGCAATTCGGATTCGGCGGTGAAGCCGGGCTGGCTGAAATGCAACTGCGCCAGCGCCTGAGGCGAGAACGCGCGGAAGCCGCTCTGCGAGTCTGCGAGAGTGGTTCCGGAGAGGGCGTTGGTCGCCATCGTGAGCGCCAACTGCCCCGCCTGCCGCCAGCGCGGCGTGGCGTTGCGCTGCCCCATGAACCGGGAGCCGACGACCATATCGGCCTCGCCATTCAGCACCGGCGCGACGAGACGCGGGATGTCGTCCTGATGATGCTGCCCGTCTCCGTCCAGGAACATGACCGCGCGGAGCGTTGGCGCCGAAACCAGGGCCAGGCCGCTGTTGAGGGCGGCGCTCTTGCCGCGATTATGATCGTGGCGCACCACGCGCGCGCCCGCCGCCTGCGCCACCGGGGCCGTCGCATCCGTCGAGCCGTCGTCCACCACGACGACGTCGGCGGCGTGACAGCGCGCCTTCAACACCACGCTCCCGATGAAACGATCCTCGTTGTGGGCGGGGATGATGACGATCAGGCCGGGTATTTGTTCGGCCCTGGGCGGTGATGGCGGTAGCATTCGTCACCCCTGATAATTTTCATGGGGCCCAAACTCGGTGGTCATGACGTAGATGGCCTCGGCCTGGCCATCAACGTCAATACCCAACACCAGATATGTCAAAGCCGGCTCTGCGGTCGCCGTCTGAGTTGGCCTGGTTACGCCGCTCACAGCCGTCTTCGTTGGCGCCCTGGTTGCGGTGCTCACCGCTACATTTAGCGGCTCGCCCAGGGGCCAATTCACGAATATCAACACGGCACATGCCAGACCCCCCAACACAACAAGGAGCAGGGCGACGGCGATGGCAACAAGCCTGCCTGTTTTCTTGGACATCACGATTTCTCCTGGCTGGCGGTTAGACCGACGCGGTCTCCGAGACCGCGTCGGTCTGGGGCCGGGAGCAGAGAGGTCTGAGCAGTTGCGCCGAATGAAGGATGGCTGACCCCCTTTGCCCGCGACGCGGGAGAGGAGACGTGGCTGAAGTATAGCCCCATAAAGCAGGGTTGTCAAAACCGACGATTTTTACCTGCGCGTCCACGTCGTAGAAAACGCGAAACTCCAAGCTTCAC
>CAYZNA010000638.1:0-1554 GCA_964478665.1 uncultured Anaerolineales bacterium | reverse complement strand
CCGTGGGGGGCGCATCCCCCGTGGGGGGCGCATCCCCCGTGGGGGGCGCATCCCCCGTGGGGGGCGCATCCCCATGCGCCCCGGGTTGGGGATGCGCCTACCTGAATGGAGACCGATTCGATGTCAAAACAGTACCTGTCCGTCCCGCCGATGACGCTCGACCCACAGAAGCGCTACACCGCCACGCTCAAGACTGAACCGGGCGATATTGTGATCCAACTGCACGCTGACAGGGCGCCGCGCACGGTGAACAACTTCGTTTTCCTTGCGCGCGAGGGGTTCTACGACGGCACCACCTTCCACCGCGTGATCGCCGACTTCATGGCCCAGGGCGGGGACCCGACCGGCAGCGGCAGCGGCGGCCCGGGCTACCGCTTTGCGGACGAATTCCATCCCACGCTCCAGCACGCCGGCCCGGGGGTGCTCTCCATGGCCAACGCCGGCCCCAACACCAACGGCAGCCAGTTCTTCATCACCCACGTGGCCACGCCGTGGCTGGACGGCAAGCACTCGGTCTTCGGGCAGGTGAGCGCCGGCATGGACGTGCTGCTCTCCATCCCGGCCCGCGATCCGGGGCGCGCCCGCCAGCCGGGGGTGCAGATCCACGGCATCGAGATCGGCGAGGCCTGAGCAGGACGGTAGGGTAGCAGGGGCAGCGCATGACAGCCCGCTCGCACGCGACCCCCGCCCCGACCGGCGGAACGGCCCGCCGGCTGAAGCTGGCCCGGCTGGGCGCGCTGCTGGTCGCCATCGGGCTGACCGCCTATATCTTCAGCATCCGCGACCGGGCCGGGGACCTCGCACGCTACGGCTATCCCGGCATCTTCCTGCTCAGTTTGCTGGCCAACGCCACACTGCTGCTGCCGGCGCCCGGCGTGGCCATCGTCTTCAGCTTCGGCGCGGTGTTCAATCCGCTGGGGGTGGGGCTGGCGGCCGGCGCCGGCGCCACGCTGGGCGAGCTGACCGGCTATCTGGCGGGCTTCAGCGGCCAGGCGGTGATCGAACGCGCCGAGCTATACGCCCGCCTGGAAGGCTGGATGAAGCGCAACGGCCCGCTGACCGTCTTCCTGCTGGCGCTGATCCCCAACCCGGTTTTCGATCTGGCCGGGATTGCCGCCGGGGCGCTCAAAATGACGCTGCCGCGCTTCCTGTTGTGGACGTTGCCGGGCAAGACCCTGAAAATGCTGTTCTTTGCCTACGCCGGCTCGACCTCCATCGGCGCGCTCTTCCAGCTCCTGCAGGGCTGGTCCATCGGAAAGTGATACAATCACCCGAATTGATCGTTGAGGTGGCAGCCAGCAGCACCTCGGTGGACCTGCACGCCAAAAAGGACGTATATCGCCGCGCCGGGGTGCAGGAGTACGTGGTCCGACGCACACTCGACGAGGCCGTGGACTGGTTTGTGCTTGATCAAGGCCAATACCTGCCGCTGGCGCCGGACGCCGCCGGCGTGTACCACAGCCAGGTTTTTCCCGGGCTGCGCCTGGCGGGGGACGCCCTGCTGAGCAGGGACCTGGCTGCCGTGCTGGCCGCGCTGCAGAAGGGCCTCGCCTC
>CAYZNA010000637.1:0-1713 GCA_964478665.1 uncultured Anaerolineales bacterium | reverse complement strand
CACCGACCAGGACGCGCTGGCCGTCACATTGCCGGACGCGCTGGCGGCGCTGAGCCGGCTGTACTACTAAATCTTTGTTTCTTTGCGCGGCGCGACGATTCTTGCATCAGGCTGCTTGCTGGATCTGATTCAGTTGATTGACGCTGGTTCGAGCGGTGGTCAACACAGCGAGGAGTATCGCCCGCCCGGCGCTGGAGACGTGGTAGCGGTGTGTGCGAGGCACCTTTTGAATCAGCCCATGTGCCCGCAGCAATCGGAGCTTGCGGCTGATCGTGGAGGAACGCCGCCGAGGTTCCCTCGGCGACTCGGCTGGGGTGGTGTGCAGGAGCGCCTGCGGGTCCCGGTTGCGGAAGCCGTTGAGGAGAAACTCTCCGTGGTTGATGGCGGCCAACAGTTCCTTGTCGTCGGCCCACGGGCGCAGTCCGCGCACGCGCCGTCCACCCCAGTGGGTGTGCTTCTGAATGCCGGCGGTCAACTCCTCCACGCTCCGGCGGTCGTCCACCTGGGCCAGTGCGTTCAGCAATCGGTCATTGGCCTTTTGCGACACTTCTGCCCGCCGATGCGGATCGGCAATCCCTTTGCGCATCGGCCGCCACTGGCGATCCTCTTCCGCTCCCCCTTCTTTCGGGCGGTACACCCGGAAGTCTTCCACCGTGTTGCTCGTCGTCTCGGCCCCCCGCAACACGCTGCCGAATTCGCTGTACGCCTTGTCGTAGAACTTCGCCGAGTTGCCGTTCATCCGGTAGTTGACCCGTTCACCTTCCTGGCGGCGTTTCAGATCGGTCTCCAGCGTCCCACGGAAATGCGCCGGGATGAGGCCGGACTGGTTCACCCGCCGGCCGAAGTAGCGCATCACCTCCGCGCTGGAATAACTCAGCATCCCGTGCCGCACCAGTAGCGGCATCCGCCGCTTCAGGAAGTTCGCCTCGCCGAACACGATGTCGGTCGCCCATTCCGACTGGTAACCGGTCCAGTAATAGCTGGCCGGATAACGTTCGAAGATGTTCTCGTGGACCGGATTCAACTGACGCGCCAAGCCAGCGAGCAGTTCCGCCCAGCCGGTCTCCAACTGCCGGTTCATTAGTTCCTGCGCCTGTCCGTAATCCTCGATCCAAACAAAGCAGTTCCCCTGCTGCCGGTACGGCAACCTCTCCTTGTCCATCTGCCGGGCTCGCCATTCCCGCCCGTTCAGCCCCACCTGGATATTGAAGGGAAACCAGGTCTGGATACGGGCGTACATCCATCCCCCCTCGGGATGGATCTGATACTGGTAGAGCACGCCGCAAGGCCGTATTCGCCGGATGATGTGCGTGCCGCGGTGTTCGAACGTCGGACTCGGCTCCAGGGCGCCGATCGCGCACACCGGTCCGCTCTTCACCCCGTGTTTGGCCGCCATCTCGCGCGCCAGTTCGTCTTTGTCCGCCTTGGGATCGCGCAGAAAGATCACTGGCTGCTCCCGTTGTTGAAACGGCTTGAAGCTCGCGTCTTTCACCTGCTGGCTCACTCGCTTCACGTGCTGCTGGTAATCCTTGAACAGAATCTGGTTCTGCCAAAGATACTGCTCCATGCCGTGCGCCACCACGGCACTCAGCTTCTCGTCCCACCAACCGTAGTTCAGCCGCCGCAGCCAGCCGCGAAACACCAGACGGTCAAAGCCTCTCAGTACCCCGGTAATCTGCTCTCGGTATTTCTCGATAAACTGTTGCATGGCGT
>CAYZNA010000636.1:0-1735 GCA_964478665.1 uncultured Anaerolineales bacterium | reverse complement strand
GTGCAGCGCTCGCTGGCTGCGATTGAAGCCCTTCATGCGTTCGCGCATGGAGAGGGCTGCCCGCAGCGCCCGCTCCGGGTCGTCTTCATGGGCCACCGGCGCGCCAAACACCGCCATCACCGCATCGCCGACGAACTTATCAATGTAGCCTTCGTGCTGGTACACCGCGTCGGCCAGTTCCTTCAGGGCCTCGTTGATCAGCGCGGTTACTTCCTCCGGGTCCAGCCGCTCGCTGAGCGCGGTGAAGCCGGAGATGTCGGCGAACATGACCGTGACCTGTTTGCGCTCGCCTTCGATGCGCCCGGTGGCGCGCATCTTGTCGGCCAGCTCGCGGGGAATGTAGGACTGGATCCGGGAGAGAAGTTGCTCGGACGCGGCTTCCAGCCGCAGGGGACCGGTGTCGGCGCGAGGCGCCCGCAGCCAATGGAGGCGGGCGCGCAGCGCTTTGAGCGTGACCTCCACCATGGCGTCGCCCAGCGTCGGGCGCAGGGCCTCCTGCGCCGCGATGGCAGCCTCCAGTTGGGCGATCTCTTCGGCAGCCGACGCCATATCCGCTCGCTCAATCGAAAAGGGGAATCTCTTGCCCCAGCCCGCGTTCGCGCGCCAGCTCGTAGACGCGGGCGGCCAGAGCCACATCCCAGACCGAGATGCCCTGCGACTCGAACAGGGTGATCTCGTCCGGGGAGGTCCGGCCCGGCGCCCGGCCCGCGACCACCTCGGCGAACTCGAGCACGTCTTCCCAGCGGATAGTGCCTTCGGCCACCGCCCCGGCCAGATCGCCGGATTCCATCTTTGCCTGCTCGACCGAGTCGGCAGCCACGCTGGATGCCCGCGCCACAGTGCGGGCGTCCAGTTCGCGGTTGGTCAGGCGGTTGGAGCCGGCGGCGTTGATGTGCGTTCCCGGCGCGACCCAATCGCCGTCGAACAGCGGCTCGCGGGCGGCGGTGATGGTGGTGATGATGTCCATGCCCTCCACCGCGGCGCGCGGATGGTCCACTGCCACCAGCTCGGCCGGCACTTGCGGCCCCATCTCGGCCACGAAGGCGGTCCGGTGCCCGGTGCTGCGGCTGTACACGTGCACCAGCTCAATCGGTCGCACGGCGCACACGGCCAGCAGTTGGGTAGCGGCCTGGCTCCCGCAGCCGAACAGGCCCAGGGTGCGGGATTCCGCTCGGGCCATGTACCGGGTCCCCACCCCGGAGGCGGCTCCGGTGCGGAATCGCCCCAGCCAGTCGCCCTCGAGCAGGGCGAGCAGCCGGCCACTCTCGCTATCGTAGAGCGGGATGAGGAAATCCACCCGCCGCCCGGTGGTGGGGTAGAGCTTCACCCCCAGCGCCCGGCGGCTGTTGACCACGCTGGCCATGTAGTTGAGCACCCCGCGCTGCAGCGGGACCCGGCGGCGCGGATGATTCACGGCGCTGCCGTCGGCCAGCCCGCGAAAGGCCTCCTCCACCGCCGCGAGGGCCAGGTCCATGGTGAGCACGGCGCGAACGTCGGATTCTTTTAGCAGTAGGGTCATTTTCCTCACCCCCCCGCTGCGCCCCGCTTGCGCAGGAATGACCGGCATGGGGCTGCCGGTCCTGCGGATATCCGTAGCGGTGGCATCCCCATGCCACCGTCGCCGTCTGAACGATGACCGGCATGGGGCTGCCGGTCCTGCGGGCTGCCGGTCCTGCGGGCTGCCGGTCCTGCGGGCTGCCGGTCCTGCGGATATCCGTAGCGGTGGCATCCCCAT
>CAYZNA010000635.1:717-1740 GCA_964478665.1 uncultured Anaerolineales bacterium | reverse complement strand
CCGGCCCGAACTGGCCGGCGCGCAGTTGCCGGGCCGCCCACACGCTGCGCGGGCCTCATCGGGACCGCGCAGCCAGGCGCGCCAGGTGAGCGTCGCGACCAGCAGGCAGGGCCAGGCCCGGTTCAGCTTCACCAGCGCACCAGTTCCAGCAGGGCGAAGGCGCCCAGCGAATGAAACGGCCAGCGGGCAGCCAGGGCGCGCTCCAGCGCATCGAGGCGGTTGCTTGATTCCGGCCCCCCACCCCACCCGCCCGCCCGGGAGAGCGGGCGCAGCCAGCCGTGCGACTCAAGGCGCGCCAGCCGGAAGTCCGGCGCGAAAATCCGGCGATATAGCCTCAGCGGGGCCTCGGTGTAGTGCGGGACCGGCGCGCCGGCCGGCCCCCGATCCTGGTTGGCGGGGGCCAGCCTCACCGGCCGCACTGAGCAGGTGAGCGCATGCCACAGCGGGCGCCCGCGCAACCGCAGGGCATGGCCGGCCAGTTCGGGCAGCGGCCAGCGGTTGAGCAGGTGCAGCAGCAGCACGCCCCCGGGATGCAGTAGCCGGGCGGCCGCGGCGGCGAAGGGCCGCAGGTCGGGAGCGGTGTTCAGCCCGGCAAAGGTGGAGATCAACCCATCGAGTGGGAAGAAGGAACGCTTCGCGGGAACGCTTCGCGGGAACGCTTCGCGGAAAGGCGGTTGATTGAAGTCCGCCACTACCGCCGGGATGTCCGGGTTTCTGGCGTGCAAGGAGGCCAGCATGGCCGGGGAAATGTCGGCGGCCAGCACGCGCACGCCGCGAGCGGCGAGGTGCGCGGCATCCAGCCCGGTCCCGGCGGTCACGTCCAGCACGCGCGAGCCGGGAGGAAAGAGCGCGTCCATGCGTTCCCACAAGCGGGCGCGAATCCACTGGGACGGCGCGAGGGAGGCATCGTAACCGGGCGCGAGGCGATCGTAGGCGGAGGCAATCTCGCCGGGGCCGGCCCGGTCAGAAGCCGGAGGTTTCGGGGCGACGATAGGCGATGACACGTTGCAGCGCTCGTAGTTC
>CAYZNA010000635.1:0-707 GCA_964478665.1 uncultured Anaerolineales bacterium | reverse complement strand
GGTAGCGCCAGGCGGAGGCGGCGCGCAGGGCCAGCCGCCGCGCGCCGGTCAGCTCTGGGTCTGTGGCGGTGGGATAGTAGGCGTTCAACACGCTTTCAAAGTCGTGCAGCCGCTCCCGCAACGGCTGCCCAAGCCACGGCAGGCCGGCGGAGCGACGCTGCGACAGCGCCAGCCAGGCCGGGCTGACCCATTCCTCCAGCGTCTGCGGGAAGGCGAAGCCCTGCGCCTGCGCCTGTTCGTACAGATCGCCCCCTCCCGAAGGACACCGGGACAGGTGTGTCGGGGACCTTCGGCCGGCCAGCGGCACCGGGGTGTACAGATACATCACAATCTCGGCGCGCGGGTTGACTCGTTTGACCTGGCGGATGAACTCCAGGGTCTGGCGGATGTCGGCCTCTGGGTCGGGCGGATTGCCGAGCACGAACGAGAACTCGGGCAGAATGCCCCACTCCCGCATCACACGCGCCATCTCCAGCGTTTTCTCCGGGGACATGCTGCCGCCCTTGTCCATCCGTTTGAGCGTCTCGGCGGAGCCGGACTCGGCGCCCATGAAGACCATGCGCAGGCCAGAGTCGCGCAGGGACTTCCACGAGCGGGAGGAGTAGCGCAGCAGGGTGTCTATGCGGCTCTCGCCCCACCAGCTCATCCCCAGCGGCAGGGCACGCCCGGCTAATTCGGCGCTGCGGGCCTCGTGCACAAAGAAGTTG
>CAYZNA010000634.1:0-1740 GCA_964478665.1 uncultured Anaerolineales bacterium | reverse complement strand
CCCGGCTGCGAATCACGCCGCTTTCATCCGGTTCGAGCGGCAGGTATTGGCCCTCCACCAACTCGAGCCAGTCCACCCGTTTGTCATTCACCTGCCAGACGAGGTACTCCTGCACCCCGTTGCGGCGATACACGTTCAGTTTGTCGTACAGGTCGTAGGAAACGCTGCTGGCGGCGATTTCGACGATCAGTTCCGGCGCGCCTTCGACGTAGTCGTCCGCGCTCACCTGCGAGTGCCCGCCTGCCGCCGGTTCAATCCGCAACAGAACATCAGGCTGCGGCTCGTTGTCCATGTCCAGGCGCACGGTGGCGTTATCACTCGCCTCGACTCCGGGAGTGGCAACACAGTAGTGGCCCAGCCAGGTAATGATATGAACGTGAGGTTTTCCATGGCTGCGATAGCGGGCAGGTGAGGGCATGTAAACCACTCCTTCAATCAGTTCGGCCTTTTTCAAGTTCGGCATGGCATCGTAGCGGCGCTCGAACTCGGTGCGGGTGAGCCGGTCGCCCGGTTCCAGCAGCGGCGGGCCAGTCGGGGGGGGCGGTCCCGTGCGCAGGAATGACGGGAACAGTCGGAGGCGGCTTCTTTCGGGGGGTGCTTCTTTGACAGCCATCGGGTTGGCCCTCGCTTTCACGGATGAGGCCATTATAGCGAAAAGGAGGAGAAAAGGGGAAGTCAGTGGGATACGCCCAGCAAATCCAACTGGTAGGCCCCCGGCCCGAAGTTGGGGTTGTATTGCAGGCTCTTCTTCCAGTCGGCCACGGCGGCATCCGGCCGGCCCTGGGCCTGGTAGGCCAGCCCGCGCCAGTAGTAACTTTCTTCCAGGTTGTCCATGTTGTTCAGGGTCACGGTGGCCAGGTCCACCACGTCCTGATAGCGCCCCACATTGAAATAGGCGCGGTACGGCCCGGTCTGATACCACAACATGCGCCACGGCAGCCCGGCCAGCCGAGCTTGATCGTAGGCGGCCGCTGCCCCGGCGTAATCGCCCAGCAGGTTGAGTGAAGTGCCGAGGTTGAACCACGTGAACGCCAACTGCTGCCCTTCCGAGTCCTTGACTTCCTGCCGGGCGCGCTCGGCGGCAAGTTGCGCGGCGGCGGTCTCATCGGCCAGCGGGCCGAGCAGGGCCAGCCGGGAAGATGACGATGAACTGGTAGTCGAAGGCGCGCCAGTCGGCTAGCACGTCGGCGTACAGGCGCGGGTGGTTGGGGCCTTCGTAGGAATCCTGCGAGATGAAAGCGTTGCGCGCGTCGTCGTAGCCGGTCAGCAGGGTGTAGTGCCCCATCCAGCCCTTCTCGGCGCTCACCCAGAAGCCCTTTTCCACAATCGGCGGGAAGCCGGCCGCAATCAGCCGTTTGAGCGTGGTCAGGTCGCCGCCCAGACGGCTGAGCGCCGCCAGTCCGGCCTGGCCTGTGATGTAGTTCACCATCTCGTAGGGCATCACGTTGGCGTCTTTTTGATCCGGCTTCAGCGCGGTGGCGGGGCCGGCCTGCGTGCCGCTCCAGCCCCAGAAGCTCAGCCCCATGGCCAGGGTGGCCGGGCCGCAGTTGTTCCACTTCTGCCACTCGTGGACCACGCCGGTGAGCGAGACTGCGGCCGGGAGCGGGGACGCGGCCGGGGAGGGGGCGGCAGGTGGGGGGCGAGGCGCCGGGGGGCCCGGCACCGGCTGTGGCCGTAGAGGGCCGCCTGCCCGATGGCGATGATCTCGTCCACGGCGGGGTGGTTCTGCAGCACCGGCGC
>CAYZNA010000633.1:0-1741 GCA_964478665.1 uncultured Anaerolineales bacterium | reverse complement strand
GAACACTGCAAATTCCCCGTTTATGGTGCGTTTCGCGAGCATGTGTTGACTCTGCCTGAAGGTCAGCGATACGCAAAGGTGGAGCAGGGCGAACCGGTTGTGCTCCTGGTAGCAAAAGCTGGACAGGAGGTCGCGCTACAGAAACTGTGGAAGGAACTCCCGCCGGAGGTCGTTATTTCAGCCGTCCCGCCCGGGTCGGCAACGCCCACGTTTCTGGTGCGCTGGCCTCCGGAAGCAGGCTCGCAGGAGGGTGCAGGCAAACCGACCGAAGCGCCAGAAGACATGGGCAAGCAATCGCCGGTCGCGGTTGAGGCCCAGCCGCGGGAGATAGAGACGTCAGACAGCGGGCAGCGGCAGGCCGCGGGAGCCGCACAAGGAGTGGAGTTAGAAGCGGCAGAAGACGTCGGTGAACATTCGCTGGTCGCAGGCGAAGGCCAACAGCCGGAGATGCCTGCTGCTGCACCTTTGGATGTAATGGGAGAGGCGCAATTGTCCGGGCCGGGGGCGAAGGTGCTACCGTCAGAGCGAGAAGGCGATGAGCAGCCATCAGTTGCGGGCGAAGCCCAGCCACCGGCGGCGGAGGTGCTGCAACCAGCGGTCGCACCAGCGGAGACGGCGGTGCCGGCACAGCCGGTGGAGTTGATAACGCCGGAGAGCGAGAGTGATCAGCCACCGGTCGCGGGCGAGCGCCAGCCACTGGAGGTGGAGTTGTTGCAACCGGCGGTCACGCAAGCAGAGGCGGAGTCTGAGGCCCAGCCCAAGGAGGCGAAAGCCCCGGAGGGCGAGAGTGGCCAGCCACCGGTCGCGGGCGAAGGTCAGCCCGCGGCGGCGGACACGCCGCAACCGGTGGTCACGCAAACGGCGGCGGAGTCTGAGGCACAGCCAGTAGAGGCGAAAGCCCCGGAGAGCGCGGATGCACATCGACCGGTGCCAAAGAGGCGGCAACCTGCGACGACACTGGGGCATGGACAGGGGGTGGCGCACCCCCCTGAGCCGGAAGCGCACCCTCCGGCTCAGGCGGTGCTCGCCCTCGGCGGCCGGTACTACATGCTGCGCGGTCGGGCCATCATCACCGGCACCACCGCCATTGTCTGGCAGGCTCGACTCTTACGGGTCGCGCCTGACCCTGCAGAATCTGAAACCCTGCCCCCCTCAGCGGAAACCCGCAAGCGGCTGCTGTACGAGGCTCTGGAAGAGAAGAAAGCCTATTCTGACAAGGAGCCGGGGGAACTGGTAGCGCTGAAGATCGCCAGACCGGGTCGCGAACGGGAGTTGCAGCGAGAGGTGGAAGCGCTGCAGAAGTTGGGTGAGCGGGCGGTACGTTTGTATTCGCCATCGCCGGAGGCGGTGGGGGACCTCTGGCCAGCGGACTTCCCGTGTGTGGCAATGGAGTGGGTAAGCGGGGAGAAGCTGAGCGAAAGGGTGAAGCCTTACCGCGAGCCGGAAGGGCTGGAGGTCTGCGCGCAGTTGGCCGACCTGTTGATTGCGGCGCGCGTGCTGGGTATTGTGCCTACCGACAGTATGAAGGCCGAAAGCGTGTTCCTCGCGCCGGATGAACGAGGCAACCTGCGCGCGCGCGTGATTGACTGGAACGTGTATTCGACGCGCGAGGAAGACATTCGCGAGAAAACGCTGATCCGCTTTGGTGAGGTGATGACCCGTGTGTTTGCGCCGGGCATGAACTTCGCTGTGGATCGCACTGCCAATACAGTGCCGTTCGAGAAACTGGGAGTTGGCCGGG
>CAYZNA010000632.1:0-1742 GCA_964478665.1 uncultured Anaerolineales bacterium | reverse complement strand
GTGCTTCTGCGGCACGCGCGCTTCGATCACGGCCAGCCACTCGGCGGCCGGCACAACCAGTTGGGCCGAGAGCGCGCCCAGCAGCACACTGTTGGCCACGCGCGGGTTGCCGAGCGCCTCCGCCGTCTGGCGCGCGTCAATCAACAAGACTTTCCCGGCGGCCTGCTTAACCACTGAGATCACGCTTTCGTCGGCGGGATACTGGTCGGCGCCGTACACCGTCGAAGTCGGCACCACCCGCTGGAGGCTGAGCAGCACCGCGCCGCCGGGCCGCACGAATTCGATCCAGCGCAGCGCCTCCAGCATCTCCTGCGCGATGAAGTAGTCCACCGCGCCTTTCTCGCACAGCGGCGAGGCGACGTGGTCGCCCCAGCGCACGTGGCTGGTGACCGCTCCACCCCGCTGTGACATGCCGTGCACCTCGGACTTCTTCACGTCCGCGCCGATCCGCAACCCGACCTCGGCCATGATGTCGCTGGCCAGCAGGGTTCCCTGTCCGCCCACACCGGCCAGAAGAAAGTTTGCCGTAACCATAAGCATCTCCAGTCTAAAGTGATCAGTCACCAGTAATCAGTCGCAGGAAGTTCACACTGATGACTGATCACTGATCACTGCCCTTTACGCCACCTGCTTCACCACATTGGCTTCCTGCTTCAGCGCGCCTTCCAGAATGGCCTGGGGAGCGCACACGTCGAAGCACAGCCCACAGCCCACACAAGCCAGCGGATCAATGTACGCCTTGGGCCGCTTGTACTTCTCGTCCAGCACCTCACTCTTGTAGATCGCCGGGCAGCCGATGCGGAAGCACATCGTGCAGCCGTTGCAATCCTCCGTGACCACCGTGTAAGCTTCGCGGGGGTGCGAGGTGACGAATACGCACGGCGTCTCGGCGATCACCACGGCCGGTTTGTTGCTCCGGATGGCCTTCTTCACGGCCGCCTCAAACCCCTCCAGGTCACGCGACGGCACGGTCGTTACTTCCTCCACGCCCATACCGCGCACGACCTGCTCGATGTCCACGCGGCGGTGCATTTCGCGGTGCAGGGTCATCCCGGAGCCGGGGTTGCCCTGGTGGCCGGTCATGCCGGTGGTGCGGTTGTCCACCACAATCGTCGTGAACGGCGTCTGGTTGTAGATGGCGTTAGCCAGCGCGGGCATGCCGGAGTGAAAGAAGGTGCTGTCGCCGATCACGGCGACGTTCAGGCCTTCCAGCTCGCCGCGCCGCATGCCGCTCGCCACGCCGATGCTCGCCCCCATGCAGCCGATGGTGTCGGAGGCAGTAAGCGGCGGCATCACGCCCAGCGCGTAGCAGCCGATGTCGCTGTTGACCGTGAGCTTCATCTTCCGCAGCACCCAGAACACGTCGCGGTGGCCGCAGCCGGCGCACAGCACCGGCGGGCGCATCGGCAGAGCGCCTTTGTCAAACGTGCGGTTGGCCGGCGGCGTCTCCACCAGCCCGGCGGCGTAGGCGGCCTGCCGCACCACCTCGGGCGAAAACTCGTCCACCAGCGGGAGGTAGAGACGACCGGGTCGGTCGTCTCCACCCAGACGACCGGGTCGGTCGTCTCCACCCAGACGACCGGGTCGGTCGTCTCTACACTTGCCCTCGACGTTGATACCCATCATTCGGATGTGTTCCTCGAAGAACGGATCGAGTTCCTCGACGACGATCAGCCGTTCCACTTTGGAAGCGAAGTCGGCGATCAGTTTTCTCGGCAGAGGCCACACCATGCCCAACTTCA
>CAYZNA010000631.1:0-1747 GCA_964478665.1 uncultured Anaerolineales bacterium | reverse complement strand
AAGGCCCGGATCACTTTGGCCTGGTCGGTGACAATCTCGGCCACCAGAATTTGCAGGTTGTGCTTGCGGGCCAGCTCCACCAGGGTGTTGACCATGCGCAGGCCCAGCCCGCGCCCGCGAAAGTCTTTTGCCAGAAAAATGCGCACCCGGGCGATGTGACCCTCCGGCCCCTGGCCGAAGTGCAGGCTGGCCTGGCCCACCGCCCGCTCGCCGGCCATGGCCATCAGGGGCAGCACCCGCCGGTAATCCAGGCTCCGGCACCAGCCGCGCACCACCGCCGGGTCGCGGATGTCATCGCGCAGATAGCGGGTGTCTTCATCGCTGGCCGCCCCGAACAGTTGAATGAGGGCTTCGGCGTCATCGGCCAGCATAGGGCGCAGCAACACCTGGGCGCCGTCCTTCAGGGTAACCAGATTGCGGTAGATTTTGACTTGCTCGGGTGTCATGCTTCTTCCTCCGTGTGTCCCTTGCCGTTCTGGCCCAGCGGGTTCGGCCCGATGCGCTGCACCTCGGCGGTCATTTCGGCGGCCAGTTCGGCAAAGCGCCCGCCCATGGCCGAGGACAGGTTGACCATGCGCACCCGCTGGCCCTGCAGGCCAATCGTCTCCAGCAACTGCCGGGTGTATTCCACTCTTCTGCGGGCGTTGAGATTACCTTCCAGGTAATGGCAATCGCCCTCCATTCAACCGGCTACCATCACGCCGTCGGCGCCGTCCTCAAAGGCCCGCAGCACGTACAACACATCCAGCTTGCCGGTGCAGGGCAGTTCCACCACTTTGACGCCGGTGGGATATTCCAGGCGCATCGAGCCGGCCAGATCGGCGGCGGCGTAGGCGCAGTAGTGGCAGCAGAAAGCAAGGATCTGGGGTTCGAACGGTTCGCTCATGGGCTGACGACTCCAGGAATTGGGGGCCTGACTTAGCCTGCGGAGATGCTCTCTATCGGAATGAATCCCGGCGGCTCCGCCGGCGCCCGGCCAAACAACGCATCCACTTTGGTCATGGTCTGCGCGTCGGTGTAGTGCATCAACTGGATGGCTTTGGCCGGGCACTCGGCGACACAGGTGCCGCAGCCGTGGCAGACCGCCGGCTCAATGTAGGCCGCGCCGAGGATGTTCCCCACGCCGGTGAACTTGCTGCTGACCACCGGCACATCGTAGGGGCAGATGCGCACACAGGTCAGGCAGCCGGTGCACTTCACCGGGTCCACTACCGCCACCTGCGCGCTGGTCAGCATCTTCTTCTGCCCCAGAATGGAGGCCGCCCGCGAGGCCGCCGCCTGGGCCTGGGCAATGGTCTCATCCAGAAAGGCGGGGTAGTGCGCCAGCCCGGCCATGAACAGGCCGTCGGAGGCAAAGTCCACCGGGCGCAGCTTGACGTGCGCCTCGAGGAAGAAGCCGTCCATATCCAGCGGCACCTTCAGCCGGCTGGCCAGCTCGCGCGCGCCGGGCGAGGCCACCACCGGGGTGCTGAGCACCAGCAGGTCAGGCCGCAGTTCCAGATCTATCCCGAGCGTAGGCTCCCAGACCTGTACAACGATCGGGGAGTGGCGTTCGCCATCCGGGATTTGAGATTTGAGATTTGAGATTTCGACGGCCGGTTTGCGGTCAAAGTCGTAGTGCACAAAGCGCACGCCGGCGCGGCGCGCTTCGGTGTACACCCGCTCCTTGAAGCCATAGGTGCGGATGTCGCGGTACAGAATGCTCACCTCGGCCCGAGGGTTGAGCTCCTTCAGCTTCAGGGCGTTC
>CAYZNA010000630.1:0-1751 GCA_964478665.1 uncultured Anaerolineales bacterium | reverse complement strand
CGGCGACGTTCGCGGAACGCGCGAGCGCTTCTGCGTAGAAGCCCTCGCCTGGGACGAGTGGGCCGGGATCGCCTACGCCGCCCGCCGCGCCGACCTGATTCTACAAGGCAGCGGCGGGATCTTCTTTGACTATTCCGGCTTTGACCCCGCCCGCCTGTTTGAGAACGGCGCCCCCGACCTGCATCACTACGGCAGCTTCCCGCTGCTGGCCGGGCTGTACGGCAAGCGCTACATGCTCTACGGCGTGGGCGTGGGGCCGCTCTCCACCGCAGCCGGCTGCGAGATGACCCGCCTGGCCTTCGCGCTGGCACACGCCGCCACCGTGCGCGACCCCGAGTCCAGTGCTCTGTTGCAGGAGATCGGCCTGCCGGGGGATCGGGTGGCAGTGACCGCCGACCCGGCCTTCACTCTGCCGGCGGCCGATCCGGCCCGCGTGGAGGCGATTCTGGCGGCCCACGACCTCGCCCCGGCCCATCCACTGATCGCCATTGCCCCCCGACCGTGGGAAGGTGGCGACGTCTCCCTCTCCGCGTGGGAGGCGGCCCTGGCGCAGGCTGCCGCCGCCTTCGCCGCGCGGATCAGCGCCCACATCCTCCTGATCGGCTTCCACCCGGGCAGCGATGACGACATGCTCTACCGCCTGCAGCAGCGCATCGGCGGGCCAGATGTGCGCGTGTTGCGCGGTGACCACACCCCTGCGGAGGTAGCCGGCCTGATCGGCGCCTGCGATCTGCTGGTCGGCGTGCGGCTGCACTCGCTGGTATTTGCCATGCTGGCCGGGACCCCGGCGGTGGCCCTGAGCTACGATCCCAAGGTGCGCAGCCTGGCCCGCCGCGCCGGGCGGGAGGACATTTGCCTGGGGTTGGGCGAGCTGGACCGGCTGCCGGAGGCGCTGGACCGCGCGTGGGAGGGGCGGGAGGCCCTTGCGGCCGACTTCCGCCGCGCCGCTGCCGCGCTGGCCGCGCTGGCGGAAAGCAACGCCGATCGGGCCGCGGCCCTGCTGGCCGGCGGCCTGCCCGCCCCGATCGGGGACCCCGGCCTGCTGCCCATGCTGGCCCATGCCTTTGAGGGGCGGCTGCGGGCTGCCCGCGTGCAGCACTACCACCTGGCCAGGCTGCAATCCGAGGCCGAGGGCGCGCGCGAACAGGGCCGCCGAAAATTAGAGGCCGTGTTGGGCAGCATCGGTGCCGTGGTGCAGGCCGCTGCGCGCGAAGGCCCCGCCCGGCCCGAGCCGCCGCCTGCCCCGCCCCCGGATTATCTGCAGCAACTGGACCAGTTCTTGCGGGGCGCTGACCCTGCCGGACGGCTGGTGCTGCTTTACGCCGGCCGCTCGCTGCCGGGAGGTGAAGGCGGTCCGGCGGCAGCGCTGGCGTGCGCGCTGGCCGCTGCCGGCAACCCCGTCCTGTACGCCCAACTGGGAGCGCAGGCCATGGACTTGCAGGCTGGCCTGTTTGGCCTCTCGCTGGCCGCCCTCCAGCCGCGCTGGGAAGAGGTGCTGCGGTCGCGCGCGCCCGGCGGCAGTCCGCCCGTTCTGCTCATTCTCGCCCCGGACCGCGATTTGTTCGGGCGGGTAGACCTGGCCCACGCGATGGGTTGGACCACTGTGTACCTTGCTACCGGCGACTGGTCGTCATCGGGCAGCCCGCAGGTGTCGGCGTGGGTTGATCCGGCCCTGGAGCGCTACCGCGCCGTGACCGCCGAATACGCGGCGGCCCTGGGGGCGGTGCAGGCGCAGCGCCTGCGAACGCTGG
>CAYZNA010000629.1:0-1752 GCA_964478665.1 uncultured Anaerolineales bacterium | reverse complement strand
CTGCCGCTGGCCGCATCGCGTCAGGTCTTCCACGCACTGTGGCTGAAGCGGGCCCGAGACCTGCATCCACCCGGGAAAGCTCCTGCCATGCCTGCGCTGAGGTCACTCATGGCGACGGGGCCCGTCAACCAGCCCCTGGGTCGAGTCGTAGGCCGGATAGCCCACTTCCCCTCCCTGCGGCACATGGTGGGCCCCGGCGCAGAAGAAGGTGTAGCGGCCTGTCCCGGGCTCTGCCTGGCGGACCCGGTAACCGTAGGAGTATGTATTCATCCCCGCAGCCGGGCAGTTGGGGAGGATTTTGAGGTAGTTGGGCACCAGGGCGCTCAGGGTGGCGGGATACTTTCCCTGATTGTCCTCGCCGTACATCACCAGCGCAGTGCCGAGATTCCTCAGGTTGGACTTGCACGCGGTCAGCTGACTTTGGCAGCGATGTCCAATGACGTTTGAAAGCAGGAACAAGAGGGCAAGCAGAACAGCGAGCCCGCAAACCAGGCTGGCGCGGCTGCGCGAGGCCACGTGCCAGAGGGTTCCGAACACCGCCGCGGCCAGCACCAACTGCCGAGCCGCCGATGCCACCAGGTCCGCCCGCAGAGGCTGGTGCGGGTCCGGGGACCATCCGGCCAGTCCCAGGTAGACCCAAAAGCCGCAAACGGTCAGCATGCCGCGCCAGAAGCAAGCCTTCCTCTCGCGGGCCAGCCTCACCGCAAGCAGGAGGGCTCCCATGCAACCCAGCAACAGGAAGAATTCCCGCATCAGCGGTATCCGGGTTTGAAGTTCTACCGCATCGATGATCTCCGGAACCGGGTCCAGCGGATGCATTGACCACAGTCTATTCCGGCCCCCGTGAAAAAGCAAGCCATTGCGAAATCGCTTGTCCGGCCGCGATCTCGGCGCGCTCTGCGGTTTCACATCGAGCGGGGCAAAGTGCGTCTAACATTCAATGCCCGGCGGACTCGCGCCGGGTCAGGCCGGCCCGTAGCCATACGCGTCGCCACTCTGAGGTGTCCACTCTGGACCAGCCAGTGCGGCTGCGGTTCTTGTAGCTGCGCTCACCCAAAAAGACTGCCCTGGCGTGCGGGCATACAGCTGAGCAACCTCAAAGACCGCCCTCCCGAACGGACCATACTGACTCCGGCCCGAGCCCCCAATGACTCCCAGTGCCACCGCGCCGGTGTGGACGGCCACCCGCACGGATTGTTCTTGCCTTACGGCGAGAGCCGCTAGCACGGCGCGTCGGGCGTGGTCCTCCACCGGTTGCGGAGCTCCGAACATGACTCGCACCTGCTCGTCCACGAACTGCACGATCATGGCTTCGCGCGCGAGGAGGACTTTACAAGCCGTTTCCAGCAGTTCGTTGAAGTGCCGCAGGGCAGGCGCGGGTTCAAGCTGCGAACACAGGTCTGGCACATCTGGCCACCCCAGGATCATGAGGGTGACCACTTGCGTGCGGGCCTCCAGCATCTCGGGAGACGGCTCTAAAAGCTTACGCATGATTCCCCGGAAGATCATCACACTCGGGCTTCGCGTCACAAAGAAAGCTTCCCTGGCTACGTGAGACGACGGGGCAGCAGGGTGGCGGCAATCCGAACGGTCGCATCCTTGCCCCATGCCGCCCGACGCCGGCCGCCAGGGGACTCCTGCTATAGTGCAGCTTCCGAGAAGTTCCTCCCTACCCTTTCGCTCCTCCTCTGGGTAAGGGGGATACCGGGATGAGGGAGATATTGAGAGATATGAAAGGGGACTTTTTCTCAG
>CAYZNA010000628.1:1141-1762 GCA_964478665.1 uncultured Anaerolineales bacterium | reverse complement strand
TTGTTTCTCAGCAGGCGGTCCAGCCGGTAGCGGATGGTGCGCGCCGGCTGGTGCAAGCGGCGGGCCATCCGGGCGCACTCCATCCGGCCATCTTCCAGCAACAGATGGATGATTTGCCGGTCCAGCTCGTCCACCTTCTGGCCGTTTTTCATGGTCAGGAAGAGTGTACGGGTACTTGCCGAAAAAGTCAACTTTTCGCGGGGGAATCTGCTGAAACGGCAGGTATTGGCTGGCGCGCGCTGGCCCTGCCAATGCCGGAGGCGCCGCCGGTGATCCGGGCCACCCGGCCGGCCAGCCGTCCGGCCGGGGAGGGGGCAGGGGGAGGGGTCGCGCCGGAGGGTTTCACTCAGTTGGCGCCCAGTTCCATGTCAATCACTTGCTGGAAGACTTCAAAGGGTTGCGCGCCTATCACGGCGATGCCGTTGATAAAGAAGGTCGGGGTGGAGCGCACGCCCAGCTCGGCGGCGTATTCGTAATCGTCGTTCACGTTGGCGGCGGCCGGCCCGGCGGTCAGGCAGCGGTTGAAGGCCGGCAGGTCCAGGTTCAGGCTGGCGGCGATGGCGCCGTAGGCCTCGCTGTTCAGGGTTGAGGCGCTGAACAACAGATCGTGATAGCTCCAGT
>CAYZNA010000628.1:0-1131 GCA_964478665.1 uncultured Anaerolineales bacterium | reverse complement strand
TGTCCTGCTCGCCGGCGCAGGTGGCGGCGATGGCCGCCGGGCGGGCCTCCGGGTGGATGCTATCCAGCGGAAAGTCGCGGTAGACGAAACGGACCAACCCCGGGTAGGCCTGCATCAGTTGCTGGAAGGTCTCCTCGTGCCACTGGCGGCAGTACGGGCACTGGTAATCGCTGAATTCGATGATGGTGATGGGGGCATCGTTCGGGCCGAGCACCGGATTGTCCCCGATGGGGACCGGGTAGCGGGTGATGGCCTGGCGGGTGGCCTCGTTGGGGACCGGGGCCGGCGCCTGCGAGGCGCCGCCGGAGGCGGCCTCCGGGGCGGCGGCCACTGCTGCGGGGGCCGGGGCGCCGCCCCCGGACGGGGTCCCCCGCCCCCACAGCAGGTATCCGCTGGCCAGACCGAGCACGAAGACCAGCAGCAGGAGGGCCAGGTAGAAGTACGGCCGCCGGAAGGTGATCACGTCCGGCCGAAGGGGCGGGGCAGGGGAATCGGCTGCCGGGGGGTCAGTGTACGGGATGTCGGCGTCCATGGGGGTCTCCGGCGGTTATTCTACCATGCCCAGCGCGCGCGCGAAGCGGGCCAGCCCGTCTTTCACCTGGGCCTCGTTCACGATCAGCGGCGGGATCCAGCGGATGGTGTTGTCGTAGCTGCCGCAGGTGAGCAGCATCAGGTGCTCCTGCTGGAAGGCGGCCCGCACGGCGCCTTTTGCCCGCTCGGTCCACGGCCCCCCGTCCGGGCCGGTGAACTCGACCCCGACCATCAGCCCCGGCCCGCGCACGTCGCCGATCTCGGGATGCTCTTCCTGCAGGCGACGCAGCCCGGCGGTGAGCACCTGCCCCAGCGCGGCGGCGTTCTCCACCAGTTTTTCTTCTTTCATCACCCGGATGGTGGCGACCCCGGCGGCGCAGGCCACGGCGTTGCCGCCGTAGGTGCCGCCGTGCGTGCCGGGGGTCCACTTGTTCATCAAGTCAGTGGAGGCAGCCAGCGCGGAAAGCGGCATGCCGGAGGCCAGTCCTTTGGCCATGATGACCACGTCCGGCACGATCCCGCCGTGCTCAAAGCCGAACCAGCGCCCGGTGCGCCCGAAGCCGGACTGGATTTCGTCGGCCACCAGCAGGATGCCGTAGT
>CAYZNA010000627.1:0-1765 GCA_964478665.1 uncultured Anaerolineales bacterium | reverse complement strand
TCGCCGCACGCGCCTGCGAGGGCTGCCACCGGGCGCTCTCGGGGTGGCTGCCGCCCGGTCCGGGGTGATGTCAAAGAGATCCATACAGCTTGCGATGTACCACGCTCAGCGCCCGCACCTGCTCTTCGGCATGGTAGCTGGAGCGGACCAGCGGGGCGCTTTCCACCCATTTGAGGCCCAGCCCCAGGCCGTAGTCTCTCAGTTCGCGAAACTCGTCGAGGGTATAGTAGCGTTCGATGGGCAGGTGCCTTTTTGAGGGCTGGAGGTACTGGCCGATGGTGAGAATGTCGAGTCCCCACGCGGCCAGGTCGCGCATCACTTCTTTCACTTCGTCGAGGGTCTCGCCCAGGCCGAGCATGATGCCGCTCTTGGTGAGCACTTCCGGGTCGAGCGCCCGCGCATTGGTGAGGGTGGCCTGCGCCCACTCGTAGCGGTCCTGCGGCTGGACCTTTTTGAACAGCCCGGGGACGGTTTCCACGTTGTGGTTGAGGATCTCCGGGCGGGCCTCCATCACGATTTTGAGGGCCTCGATGGACCCCTTGAAGTCGGGGATGAGCACCTCGATAGAGCAGCCCGGGTGGATCTCCCGCACGCGGCGGATGACCATGGCGAAGATCGGCGCGCCGCCGTCCTTGCGCTCGTCGCGGTTGACACTGGTGATCACCGCGTGCTTGAGGCCCATGGCTTTGATGGCCCGGGCCACGCGCTCCGGCTCGCCCCAATCCAGCGGCAGCGGGCGGCCGTGTTTGATGTCACAGAAGCCGCAGGTGCGGGTGCATACGTCGCCCATCATCAGGAAGGTGGCGGTGCCGCGCCCCCAGCAATCGCCGAGGTTGGGGCACATGGCCTCTTCGCAAACGGTGTGCAGTTCCTTTGTTCGCATCAGGCCGCGCAGCCACTCGTAGGTTTCGCCGGTGGGGGCGCGGACCTTGAGCCAGTCCGGGCGGCGTTGCGGGCGCGGCAGGGTGGGGGTTTCGGCCCGGGGGAGGCGGTCGCGGGTGGGGACGGTGATAGGCATTTGAGATTTGAGATTGGACGCTTCGCGGGAGATTGGAGATTGGACGCTTCGCGGGAGATTGGAGATTGGAGATTGGAGATTGGACGCTTCGCGGGAGATTGGAGATTGGAGATTCTCAGAGGGCGCCGAGGTCGCGGAGGACGTCCACCGGGTTGGGCAGATTGCCGCTTTCGTCGGGCCACAGCCAGGCAGTTGTCAGGTGGAAGTCCGGGAGGGCGAGGGAGGCAATCACACCTTCCGTGGGGGCCACTTCCACCAGCCGGCCTTCGCGCTGTTGGAAGAACTGGGTGCCGGCCGGGCCGTAGGGGTCAATCAGCCACAGTTCGCGCACGCCGGCGGCAGAGTAGTTTTCCAGTTTCTTGCCCCGGTCGAGGTGGGCCGTGCTTTTCGACAGGATTTCAATCACCAGATCCGGGGCTTCGACCAACTCGCGCTCGGTGACGATGTGTTCCCGCCCGCGCCGGACAAACAGAATATCCGGCTCGTAAGTGTCGGTTTCGGAGATGTACACGGCAGTCCGGGAGCCGAGGATTTGACCGAGGCCGAAGCGGTTGGCGAACATGGAGAGTACAGTGACGAGGAGGACCTGCAGGCGCTCGTGGGTGTAAAAGGGAGGCGGCATGATGTACATCTCTCCGGCGATCAGTTCGGCCTTCTTGTATTAGGGGGCGAAGAGCATAAAGTCTTCGTGCGTCCAGTGATCGTTGGCGGTCTACACGCGCCGGACGGGAGGGTTGAGGAGGGTGG
>CAYZNA010000626.1:281-1768 GCA_964478665.1 uncultured Anaerolineales bacterium | reverse complement strand
GCCGATGCTTGAGGCGGCGGGGGCGGGCATCGAATAAATTCACAAACTCTGAGAGCCGGGTTCTGGTTGTGGGGGGCATATTCTCTTCTCTGCGGACGGCCCGGCCGCTGGATAGGCAGACACGGTGTCTCTGGATTGTGCTGTTACAGTAAACTGAGCTGCTCGCCGCCGCTGCGGCGCCGGATTCGCGGGGGAGACTTGCGCGGCATCGGCCTCAGCCCGCGCTCCCGCTGCCACTCCTCCGGCGGGCCGTCCCACTCGAACCGCTCCCATTCCACCCGGCCCTCCGCGTCAAACTCCACCCCCTCCGCCTCCAGCAGCGCCCGCTGGAGCAGATGCCCGGTGCTGTTCTTGCGCACGCTGATCTTGCCCTCGCCGTTGATCACCCGCTGCCAGGGCACGTCGTCGGGGCAGCCGGCCATCGCCGAGCCGGCCCAGCGCGGGCCGAGCCGGTCGTATTGCAGCGGGTCCACCCCCGGCGGCGGCGGAATCATGGCTGCCAGTTGGCCGTAACTCACCGCCCGCCCCGGCGGAATCAGCCGCACGATCTCGTAAATTCGGGCGTTGTAGGCTCGGGGGTCGGGAGGGGAGTACACGCGCGCTCTACGCCCTACGCTTCACGCCTCAGCAACCGGCTGAACGGTTGCGTCAACCAGTCTTCAGCCTCGGCCGTGTCGGTGAAAACGCGAAAGTTGCCGTGTTCTGACAGGGCGGCAATCTCGTCGAAGGCGGGGACGAATTCCCCGCGCGAGACCACGATGGCGGTGCGCACGTTGCGCGCGCCGGGGTCGCTGGCCGCCTCCAACGCGAAGCGCAGCGCCTTTTCTGGCAATTCAGTCAGACGGCGCAGGTCGTACAGGTTGCGGGTGTTGTGATCGGCCTGCTCCAGATGCCGGGCGGCGAACTCTCGCCAGTGGAGCAGGGTGGCTTCGTCGGTGGCGGTGAACACGTAGTGCATGCCACCATCGGGCCGGCGGGTGACGCTGTAACCAATGGTGGCGTCGGCGGGTGGGGGGACGAGGAAGGGTTTGGGGTCAGTCATGGCGATACTCCGTAGAAGACAGAAACCTCGAGCGGGATTGTAGCACAAATCAGTGCCGGGGTAGAATTGGCGTATGCTGCGCACCATCCTGCACATGGACCTCGACGCCTTCTTCTGCTCGGTGGAAGAGTTGCTCAATCCGGCGCTGAAGGGCAAAGCCTTCATTGTCGGCGGGCGGGCCGATCAGCGCGGCGTGGTCTCCTCGGCCTCGTATCCGGCGCGGGCCTTCGGCGTGCGCTCGGCCATGCCCACCGCCGTGGCCCAGCGCCTGTGCTCGGGGCTGGTTGTGGTCTCGCAGCGCCACCGCATCTACGGCGAGTGGTCCCACAGGGTGATGGCGCTGCTGCGCGCGGTCACGCCGCTGGTGGAGCAGCTTTCGATAGACGAGGCCTTTCTGGACGTGAGCGATATGCCCGAGGGTGGGGAGGCCGTCGCGCGGCGCTTG
>CAYZNA010000626.1:0-271 GCA_964478665.1 uncultured Anaerolineales bacterium | reverse complement strand
GGACGAAATCAGGCTGCCCTCCTCGTTCGGGGGGGCGGGCAACAAGGTGGTGGCCAAAATCGCCAGCGACGTGGGCAAGCTGGGGGCGCAGGGCGGCGGCCCGCCCTATGGGCTGATGGTGGTGCCGCCGGGGGAGGAGGCCGCCTTCCTGGCCCCGTTGCCGGTCACCGCGTTGTGGGGCGTCGGCCCCAAAACCGGGGAGCGACTGGCCGCGCTGGGGGTCCGCTCCATCGGCGAGCTGGCGGCTGTTCCGGCCGTGGAGTTACGCCGG
>CAYZNA010000625.1:0-1794 GCA_964478665.1 uncultured Anaerolineales bacterium | reverse complement strand
ATGCCCCGGCTACGGGGCGCCGCTGGCTACGGGGCGCCGCTGGCCTGACCGGGGCCATCGGGATGCCCCGGCTACGGGGCGCCGCTGGCCTGACCGGGGCGCTGCTGGACTGACGAGCCGCACCGCCTTTGACACCGGACCCAATCGAACGTATACTCCCCGGCTCAACCAACCGGCATAAGGAGACCTCCTTTATCATGGACCCCCGCCCGCTGATTGGCATCCCCACCCAGACGCTGGAAGCCCAGCCGGAGAAAGCCTTCCCGCGCTGCTGGGTAATGAGCCAGCGCTACATCCGCGTGCTGACCGCCGCCGGCGGCCTCCCCTGGATCATCCCCCTGCTGGAGGGAGACGAGGAGACCCTGCGCCTGACCTACCAGCGACTCGACGGCCTCTTCCTGGCCGGCGGGGTGGATATGGACCCGCGCAACTACGGCGAGCGCCGCCACCCGCTGTGCGGCAACACCGACCCCGAGCGCGACTGGGCCGAGATGGCCCTCGTGCGCTGGGCCATCGAAGACAAGAAGCCACTGCTGGCGGTCTGCCGGGGCATTCAGGTGATCAACGTGACCTCGGGCGGCGACCTGTATCAGGACCTGACCAACCAGCTCGATACGGCCATCAAACACGACTACTGGCCGCTGCCCGCCACCGGCTACCGGCGCGACAGCATCACCCACACCGTGGCGGTAGAGGGCGGCTCGCGGCTGGGTCGCATTCTGGGCGAGGCCACCGTGCCGGTGAACAGCATGCACCATCAGGCCATCCGCCGGCTGGGGGGCGGGCTGCGCCCCAGCGCGGTGGCCCCCGACGGCGTGATCGAGGGCATCGAGTCGGCCAACGGGCACTTCATGGTTGGCGTGCAGTGGCACCCGGAAGACCTGGCAGACAACGACGGGCGCATGCAGCGGCTGTTCTCCACCTTTGTGGCTGCTGCGGCGCGGCGCCCGGCCGCCCTGTAGGGCGAGCACGGCGGACTACCCCGGCCCGATGCCGGTCCTTTGGACGGAACACAGGCATGCAACGCGTGATTGACGGATGGCACAGCCCCAGCCTGGGGCGGGGGATGGAAATCGTCACTTATGGGCACTACGGCTTCCCGTTGCTGCTGTTCCCCACCGCCGCCGCCGACTATCTGGAGTACGAGCGCTTCCACCTGATAGACTCCATCGCCGGGTTTATTGACGCCGGCAAGGTCAAGGTGTTCTCCATCAACAGCATCAACCGCGAGAGCTGGCTCAACCGCGGCCTGCACCCGGCCGACAAGGCCCGCATTCAAGTAGCCTACAACCGCTATATTACCGAGGAAGTTGCGCCGTACATCTGGAACAGTTGTCGCGGCCAGATTGGAATCATCACCGGCGGGGCCAGCCTGGGCGCTTTTCACAGCGCCAACCAGTTGTTCCGCCGCCCGGATATTTTCGATGGGGTGATCGCCATGAGCGGCGCCTTTGACATCCGGGGCTACTACCAGGGCGACTACTACGACGACAACATCTACTTCAACAACCCGGTGGACTACCTGCCTAACCTGAACGACGGCCACACCCTGGGCCTGCTGCGAGGCAAGCGGCACATCCACCTCGTGACCGGGCAGGGCGGCTACGAGAACCCGGACGCCTCGCGCCGGCTTTCTGCCATCCTCAGCCAGAAGGGCATCCCCCACGAGCTGGACCTGTGGGGCTACGACATGCCCCACGACTGGCCGACGTGGCGGGCTATGCTGCCCCATTGCCTGGCTACTCGCTTTTAGAGATTGGAGATTGGAGATTGGAGATTGAATCCCCAGCCCAC
>CAYZNA010000624.1:1549-1815 GCA_964478665.1 uncultured Anaerolineales bacterium | reverse complement strand
GTCGAGCAGCAGCTCGCCGTGGTCCGACAGCAGGACGATGTAAGTGTTGTCGAGGCGGCCGGCCTGCTGGAGCGCGTCCAGGAGGAGGCCCAACTGGCGGTCGAGGTGGACCAGATCGGCGAAGTAATAGTGACGGGTGACGCGCCAATCCCGCGGCATCAGCTTGCGGGCGCCTTCTGTGGCCGGCAAGCAGCGCGGGGCGAGCGGATCGCCGAGCCACTCCGGCCTGCTGGAGCAGGCGCATGAAGGTGGGCAAGGCGGGGTCC
>CAYZNA010000624.1:0-1539 GCA_964478665.1 uncultured Anaerolineales bacterium | reverse complement strand
AGGCGCTGGCGGCAGGCATTCTCCGCCTGCAGGACAAGCTTCTTGCCGCCGTCTCCGATTTTACCTTCCATGAATACGACGGCACTCCGGATGATACAATCCTCCTCGTGGTCTACGGGGTGACGGCGCGGGCGGCGCAGCAGATGGGATTGCTGGTGAAAGCGTGGGTGAAGGTGACGGCGCGGGAACGGAGCCGGTCGAAGTTGGGGGTGGGGATCACCTTGCGCATAGGCGTTAAAATAAGAATGCCTTCAGAAATGCGCACAGGCGAGGCGCTTGGGGTTTTCGTGTTCGCGGAGAGTTCTGCAAGCGCGTGAGGTTGTCCTCGTTGCGGATTGTCTTCCACGCGCCGTCGCCCAGAATGGCACCGCGGAGCGCCCACAGCGTCATGCGGAATCGCGACCAGGCACTATGAGTGTAGCCCTGGCGGCCGCAACTGGTAGCCCCAGGGGGAAAGTGGACCTGAGGGCGGAACCAGGCGTTGCGCCAGTGCCGCCGCCAGCAATCGCGCCAGCATCCAACTCTTGGCCGTGGGACCTTGCCGGGAAGGCAGAGTGTCCAGATGCAGCAGAGATTTGAGGCGTTTGAATAGCAACTGTCGGGTAAGGGACTGGCGCGGTGCTGAGTTTCCTCGCCCGTTTCCAGCCCCTCCCCATAAGAACTGCTCGTGAGGTTTTCCCTCAAGCAGCTCACCCAGTAAGTTTCGTCCAAAGGGTTATGAATCCTGTCGCCCGACGGCCACTTTCACGCTCCCGCTCCCGAGTCCGGGCAGCGGCTGGATTTTCCAGTCCCAATACAGCCCCAGCACGTCGTAGAGGTATTCGTTACTCCATCGCCGCCAGCCAACACTCGACTTTCGTCGCCGCTTCCGCCGCGTCAACAGAGTGCGGACCTTCATCTCGACGTAGTCGCGGACCTCGCTAAAGGCACGACTGGCGTTGCCAACCCTGAAATAGTTGACCCACCCGGCCAGCGTAGCGTTGATCCGTTTCACCAGTTCCGCCGCCGGGGTTGCCCCCCCGCGCGCAATGATGTCACGAACTTTCGCCTTGACGGCCGTGCGGGCCTTCTTCTTCGGAGTCATCAGGATGAAATGCCCATCCCCGCTTTGCTTGCGTACACGACGCAGGTCAAACCCAAGAAACCCGAAGGCTTCCCCTTTCAGCGTATCCACTACCTTGGTTTTCTCCAGGTTCAACTCGACGCCCAAGGGTGCGATCTGTTCCTGGAGCCGTTGCCGAGCGCGTTCGGCCCAGCCCCGTTTGGTATGGTGCCCGCTGACGGTGATCACAACATCATCGGCGAACCGATGATAGTTGACCGCCTCGTAGTCCCCTTCTGCCGTTCTGCGGCGAATCGCGTCGAAGAACCAGTCGACTTCGTTCAGATAGATGTTCGCCGCCAGCGGACTGAACGGTCCCCCTTGCGGGACCCCGAGCTTGCCGCCGACTTGGATGATCTGCTTCACGAGGTGCATAACCTGTGGGTCCTGGATCCGTTTCGCGATTTTGTCCAGAAGCACCGAATGCCGGATCGTGT
>CAYZNA010000623.1:289-1826 GCA_964478665.1 uncultured Anaerolineales bacterium | reverse complement strand
ATGCTCGAGTCGGAAGAGGCGATCCAGGGGGCCTTGAATGAGGCCGGGATGCTTCTGGAGCAAGAGAATCTCGCGCGCTTCGACACCGATGGAAGTCCGATTCAAGTGGGGCCCGTGCGTTTGACCAGCAAAGGACGGTCGCCGCAGGTCTACGAGACCCCTTACGGACCGGTCGAGGTCGAGCGTCATGTGTACCAGACCGCGCAGGGGGGCAAAACGTATTGCCCCTTGGAAAACGCCGCGCGCATGATTCTCAACGCCACGCCCCGTTGGGCCAAGGTCGTGTCGTACAAATACGCCAGCCTGGGGGCCGATTCGGTCGTCGACGACCTGTGGGAATGCAACGGCCGGACCGCTTCCAATCGCTACTGCAAAATGCTGGGCGATGTCGTGGGAACTTTCGCCCTGGCCAAAGAAGAATCCTGGAGCTACGCATTGCCCGAGTTCGACCGGCCGGTGGCGTCGGCGTCGGTGGGCGTGGATGGAACCTGCATGCTGCTGGTGGACGACGGCTGGCGGGTGGCGATGACAGGCACCATCGCGCTGTACGACTCTCAGGGCGAGCGACTGCACACGATCTATGTGGGCGCCGCGCCGGAGTACGGCAAGGAGGAGTTCCACACGCGCTTTGTTCGCGAACTGGATCGGGTGAAGGCCCGCTATCCGAAAATGTCTTACATCGGCCTGGGCGACGGGGCGGCCGACAATTGGTCGTTCCTCTCGCCGCTGACGGATCACCAACTGGTCGACTTCTACCATGCGTCGGAGTATGTCGGCAAGGTGGCCGTGGCGATGTTTCCCGGCAAAAAGCAGGCGGACGAACGAGAGGCATGGCTGGCGGACCGTCTTCACCGGTTGAAGCACGCCCAAGGCGCCGCCACACGGCTGTGGAAAGAAATGGAGGAATTTGCCGCCTCGCACACGATCCGCGGCGAGTCGTTGCGGAAGGGCGTCGAAGGGGCGATCACCTATTTCGGCAACCAAAGGCATCGCATGAATTACGGCTACCATACGGCTCGCTGCCAACCGATTGGAAGTGGCGTGACGGAAGCCGCCTGCAAGGTGCTGATCAAGCAGCGTTTTTGCAGGTCGGGCTCGCGTTGGAAAGAGGAGGGCGCCTCGGCAGTGCTGTCGATTCGCGCGCTGAAACTGACCACCGGCCGTTGGCACGCCTTCTGGAAACACATTTCTCAATACGGGTTCACGGCGCAGTCAATATAAACATCATCCTATACGAGCACCCATGCCTACAGTCCTGCTTGTGCGCTGATGGAGGGTGTTTTTCTATGCCGACGAAGGTCACGAACCTATCCACGTTCACGCCAAGAAAGGCGACGCCGAGTGCAAACTCTGGTTGCATACCGAACTTTTCGATCTGATTGTGCAGGAATGGAACCGTCGCTTTGGAGATCGACGCCATGCGGGCAACTGAAGTCATTACCGCCGTCAGCATCCAGACCACCGAGGACGATCTCGTGATCCGGCTTGCCGACCGCGAAGTGCGGATCGCCTGGGAGCGGTGCTCGCCCATCCTTGC
>CAYZNA010000623.1:0-279 GCA_964478665.1 uncultured Anaerolineales bacterium | reverse complement strand
CGCCCCCTCGCTCTTGGAGAAGGACAAGTGGGGCAATTGGGTCATCAGCAAGAAATTCAACGCCGCCATGCTGGCCGAGGCGGTCTGCAAGCTCGAAGGCTTCCAGTACTCCCCCAGCGACTCGGTCTACTGGCAGCACGGGCAATCCACCGAGCGGGACTTCATCTACGTGACTACCCAACTCCTCACCGCCGACCAGTTGCAGCTACTCATCGACGAGGTCGGCCCCAGCCGCTCGCTGCTGGTGCTGTGCACGTCCTTCCGCGGCAAGGCCGACCG
>CAYZNA010000622.1:0-1828 GCA_964478665.1 uncultured Anaerolineales bacterium | reverse complement strand
GTGAGTCGGGCAATTCTCGGCGAAGCAGGAACCGAACACCATTCAGGCTTGTCCTGAAAGGGTAGGTTTCGGAGAACGGTAGCGCAAGTGCGCGACCAGGAGCGATTGTGAGCGAAATCAATTGGGCACAGGCCGGCGAAGAGGTCTTGCGCCATCTGGCGGGGCTGATTCAGCTCGATACTACCAATCCGCCGGGCAATGAGACCCTGGCCGCCGAATATCTGGCCGGCCTGCTGCGGGCGGAGGGCATCCAGCCGGTGGTGCTGGAGTACGCGCCCGGCCGGGGCAACGTGGTGGCGCGGCTGAAGGGCGACGGCTCGGCGGCGCCGCTGCTATTATACGGCCACACCGACGTAGTGCCGGCCGAGCCGGAGTTCTGGAGCCACCCGCCCTTTTCCGGCGAGGTGGCCGATGGCTACCTGTGGGGGCGTGGCGCGCTGGACATGAAGGGCATGGTGGCCATGTGCCTGAGCGTGATGCTGCTGCTCAAGCGCAGCGGCGCGCCCCTCAAGCGCGACGTGATCTTTGCCGCCACCGCTGACGAGGAGGTTTCCGGCGACGGCATTCGCTTTCTGGCGGCGCAGCACCCCGATTTGATCCGGGCCGAGTTCGGGTTGAGCGAGATGGGCGGCTACAACGTAGACGTCGGGGGGCGGCGGGCTTACCCGGTGCAGGTGGCGGAGAAGGGCGCGGTGTGGGTCAAGGTTCGGATGCAGGGCAAACCCGGCCACGCCTCCATCCCGCACGCTGAGAATGCAGTGCTGTACCTGGCGGCGGCGCTGGACCGGCTTGGCCGGCGCGGCCTGCCCTATCACCTCACCGCGCCGGCGGCCGCCTTCATTGATGGCATTGCGGCGGTGCGGCGCGGGGTGGCCGGCTGGGTCCTGCGCGGCTTGAAGAACCCGGCCCTCGCCCCGCGCCTGCTGGCCCGGCTGCCGGACCGCCCGATGGCGCGACTGTTCTACGCCTTGCTGCACAACACGGCCACCCCCACCGGCCTGAATGCCGGCAAGAAAACCAACGTGATCCCCTCGGTGGCGGAAGCCGTAATTGACTGCCGCACCCTGCCCGGCTTCTCCACCGACGCGGCACTGGCCGAACTGGAGACCGCGCTGGGGGAGGGCGGTGCGCGGGCGGGGAGCGCAAACGGCGGGCCGCGCTTTGAATTCGAGGTGCTGCAAGATTCGCCGGCGCTGCAGACTGACCACAAAACGCCGCTGTTTGAGATAATTCGCACGACGATGCTGCGCCACGATCCACAGGGCGCGGTGGTGCCCATGATGCTCACCGGCGCGACCGACGCCAAACATACCGCCCCGCTCGGCATTCACACCTACGGCTTTTCGCCCATCCAGTTCCCGGCCGGAATGAGCTTTATGGAGTTGATCCACGGCCACGATGAGCGGGTTCCGGTGGAGGGGCTTGCGTGGGGGCTGCGGGTGCTGTACGATGTGGTGGCCGGCTTCGCCGCCGGAGGATAGCCCCACCTGGCCGCCCATAGACCGACGCGGTCTTCAAGACCGCGTCGGTCTGGTCTAACCAGTCCCCTTTCATCGAAGCGCCCTCCCCGCTGCTGGTGGCGAACGGGATTCTGGCGGGGGCAGTGGCGGCCGGGCCGGGGGCGATTGTGTGGCTGGAGGCCGGACGCGGGTCGGGCCGGGGAAATGCCTCCGCGCGCCGGGCGGCTCCGGGGGAGGGCGAAGCGGCTCCCACAGCAGGAGATGCCGGGGCGGGGGAGCGGCCTCCGCTGGAATGAGCGGCTAGTTTACAATTATCGTTCACACCTGCCCCGGACGCACACCTGCCCCGGACGCACACCTGCCCCGGA
>CAYZNA010000621.1:0-1831 GCA_964478665.1 uncultured Anaerolineales bacterium | reverse complement strand
CGGGGCGGTTCCGCGCAGACATCGGGGCATGGGGATGCCCCGACTACGGGGCCGGGGCCGGCGCGGGGCCGGTCTATGCCTCGAGGAGGAAGACGTTCTTACAATCGCGGCACTGGAAACGCCTTGCCTTGCGATGGAAGGGTGGGCGGTGATACCAGCGTCGTTTGACCCGGCGCAAATTGGGCGAGTTGCACTTCGTGCAACGGAAGTCCCCGGAGTCGTAGATGTGGCTCTCAGGAGTGGAAACTTCCCCCGATAGGTCTGCGGTTGCTTGTGTGCGTGATGCCAACGCCCGGTCCTTTCTGCGTCCGGCGTCCCGCCGGCGCAGGGCTTTGCGGATCTGGCGCCCCTTGAGACCCAGGAACAGCGCCAGCAGAAAGATTGCCGCCGCGGCGGCAATCGGCCAGAGTGTGTTCAGGTTTAAGTTCATGTTCTCTCGAGGTAATTGTGTGCCGCCCCAGGCCGGAAGCCACGCCGCAACACATCATCTCCACGCGCCGCTGAGTCTGCCATACACCGGCAATTGGTGTCCATCACATCTACCCCCACGAAGGCCCGGCCGCCCGGCGACGCCCTCAGTGGGCGCGCGATGATGCGCCCTGGCCGGCAAGCAGGGTTGCCATCAGTTGACCTGAACGTACTTTTTTGTCCGCTTGCGTGGATAATTATTCGGTGTTGCCATCGTCAGATTTCCGGCTATAATTGCATTAGCACTTTAACAAGTTGCCGGTTGCAGGCCAGAGTCCGAGCCTGCGTAAAACTTGTTCGGCCTTCCAGTCAGGCAGCGAAAACCAGGCCGCTTGACTGTCCCCCAACTGGAATTCCTCTTTTTTCCAGCGTCTACCGTCAGTTCGACGGGACGGAAAATGCCTGTGGAGCGCGTGTAAGACCTGCCGCAGGGCGGGCAGTGCGCGATGAAGCGGGAACCGAACACCTTTTCGGCTCTGTCCTAAAAGGGTAGGTTTCGGAGAACGGTACGCTATCAGTGCCAGCCAGGGCTGAACGCGCCCTCGGTCAGGCGGGTGCTGACCCCGGTATCGAAGTCGTACAGCGTCAGGCCGCCGCCGGCCTCGTAAACAGCCTGATGAGCGGCCGGCCCGGTGGCGGTGGCCGGGGCAAAGGTGTAGCCGGGCGGGGAGCCGGCGCCGGTGACCAGCGCCACCGGCCCGCTGGTCACGTCCAGATTGACGGCATACAGGCCGTGGCCGGCGCCGTCGCGGGTGCGCAACAGCAGGCGGCGGCCATCGGCAGAGAGCAGCCCGGAGGTCACATCGTCCGCCGGGCGCAGGGCCAGCAACCCCTGTAGGGTGGCGTCCACGCTGCGCGGCAGGAGCGTGGGGCCGACAAAGCCGCCCGCCCCGGCAGAATATAGCCGCAGCTCGCCCCCCACCGCCAGCACCATGTTGATCGCGCTCAACCCGTAGGGCTTGAGCATGAATTCCCCGCCGTTGCTGCCGCGCCGGGGCTTGAGCGCCGCCTGGGCCACGAACGCCTGGCTGATCCCCGGCACGCTCACCTTCGGGTCGCCCCCGGCCGGGCTGAAGACGTTCAGCGTGTAGCTACCGCTGACCTCCTGAAACAATACCAGCACCTCGCCGCTGGGGATGAAGCTGAGAATGCCCTGCGAGGGGCTGACCGGCAGGGTGAACAGCAAGCTGGCCGGGCCGCCGGTAGCCGGCTGGGTGTAAACGCCGAAGGTATCCTGGCGCACGTAAGCCAGCGTGTCGCCAAACGGGGAAAGCGAGACATCGAAGGCTGTCGCAACCGGCTCGGCCACCTTGACCATCTATCCACCGCTAACATTGGAGACGTACAGCTAGTCTCCGTTGGG
>CAYZNA010000620.1:1470-1835 GCA_964478665.1 uncultured Anaerolineales bacterium | reverse complement strand
TGGGCGTGTTGGGGATGATGATCACGTTCAACGCAGTGTATACGATCGTATCCGGCCCGGCGGGCGTGTTCTCGGACAAAGTTGGGCGGCGGCGATTGATTGTGGGCGGGTGGGGTGTGTATGGCCTGATCTATCTTGGCTTTGCGCGCGTTGCCGCGGGCTGGCAGGCATGGGCCCTCATGGCCGTCTATGGCCTCTACTACGGGCTGACCGAAGGCATAGCGAAAGCCTACGTGGCTGATCTGGTTCCCGCGGCGCTGCGCGGCACGGCCTATGGTGTTTTCAATGCCGCCATTGGCCTCACCGCATTACCGGCCAGCCTGATCGCGGGCGTGTTGTGGCAGGGAGGCCTGGGATGGGAGGGC
>CAYZNA010000620.1:0-1460 GCA_964478665.1 uncultured Anaerolineales bacterium | reverse complement strand
TTTGGCGCCGCCATGGCCCTCTTGGCGTGTGTCCTGCTGATGCTGGCGCTGCCTGGGGTCAGGCATGAATGACTTTGCCGATCTCATCCATGCGTGGCTGGCCGCCCGCCCCTCGCAGACCAAAGCGGAATGGGAAGCCCGGCCGGCCGCTGTGCTCATTCCCCTCTACCTGGAGAACGGCGAGTGGCGCGTCCTCTTGACGGAGCGCACCCAGGCGGTGGAAGACCACAAAGGGCAGGTGGCCTTCCCCGGCGGTCGCGTAGACGGGGGCGACGCCTCCCGCACCGAAACTGCCCTACGGGAGGCGGAAGAAGAAATCGGGTTGCGCCGGGAGCACGTGAGGGTGCTGGGACAGTTGGACGAACTGCTCACCGTGACCCAGTACCGCATTACGCCCGTCGTCGGCCTGATCCCGTGGCCCTATCACTTCGTGCTCTCCGCCTCTGAACTCTCGGAGGTATTTGGCGTCCCCCTCAAATGGCTGGCCGATCCGCGTAATCTCGAGACCCAGCTCCGCGATCCCCTCGCGCCCGGCCCGAAAGTTCCCGTGTATTACTTCCACTATCCGGGCCACATCATCTGGGGCGCGACGGCCAGAATGCTTTGGAACTTCCTGGAAGCCGCGAAGCCATTGTTGGAGTAAATAGCCAGAATCAAAACGGGCTGGAGCGTTCCTCCAGCCCGTTGGCCATACCCGCGAACGACCATTACTTCTTGGCAGCCGGCGCAGCTTTCGCGGCGGGCGCTGCCTTCGCCGCCGGCGCGGCGCCGGCTTCGCCTGCCTCGCCCTCTTCCTCAATCTTGCCCTTCTCGATCACTTCCACTTCTGCGCTGGGCGCGGCCACCGGCACAGACAAGTCTTCTTCCTTGGCCTGGTAGGTCACGCGCGCCACCAGTTCATCGGGATCGCTCAATACTTTCATGGTTTTCGGGACGTACACATCCTTGATGTGCAGCGCCTGACCGATTTCCTTGAGTTCGCCGAGATCCACCTCCACCGCAGCAATCAGGTCGGCGGGCAGGCACTCCACTTCCAGCTCCGTCAGCCCGCGCACGAGCACGCCGGAGAGCGAGGCGACGGCATACGAGGCCCCCACCAGTTTGATCGGGAGGCGCACCCGGATCAGGCGGTTCATGTCCACCGCGTAGAAATCGGCGTGCAGGTAATCCCCCTTGATTGAATCACGCTGCAGGTCTTGCAGCAGGACCTTGTGGGGCTGCCCCTCCACCGTCAGGTCCAGCAGTTGTGCGCCATGCACCCGGCGAATGAGGCGGCTGGCCTCGCGCGCGTCCAACTGAATGGGCAGCGGCTCGACGCCCGGGCCGTACAGGACCGCGGGCAGTTGTCCGGCCCGGCGCAGTTGCCCCACTTGCTTGCCGGTCACCTTCCGTTTAATCGCGTTTAATTGAATTGCGTCCATCTGTTTCTCTCCCGGAGCGCCTCTCACCCGCCGCGCAGG
>CAYZNA010000619.1:0-1840 GCA_964478665.1 uncultured Anaerolineales bacterium | reverse complement strand
TGCGCCATTGTGGGCGGCGCCGCAGTGCTGGTGTTTGGCTGCCTGATCGTGGTCTCGCTGGTGGCCCGCTCGCTGCTCGGTTCCGGGAGCCTGTCCGGCGGGGCCAGCCCGGCCCCCGGCGTCACCGAGGCCGCCCCGGCCGGCTCGGTCGCCATTGATATCTCCTCCTCCAACACCAAGGAGGACTGGATGAATGCGGCGGTCGAGCAGTTCAATCGCGAGGGTCACAAGCTCAGCTCCGGCGAGACCGTGTTTGTGCGGGTCAAACACGTCACCTCGGGCGGTTCACAGCGCGACATTCTGAGCGGCAAGAGCCAGCCCACCGTGTGGAGTCCCGGCGATCAGAGCTGGGTGGACACCGCCAACCAGACCTGGCGCGATCGCACCGGCCAGCCGCTGGTCGGGGAGGCCTGCCCGTCCACCGTGCTGGCCCCGGTCGGCTTTGCCCTGTGGCGCCCGATGGCGGAGGCCCTGGGCTGGCCGGACAAACCCATCAGTTGGGACGATCTGGTAACGCTCTCCGCCGACCCCAACGGCTGGGCTACCCTGGGCCACCCGGAATGGGGCCAGTTCAAGTTCGGCCACACCCACCCGGACTACTCCAACGTGGGGCTGCTGATGATGACCGCCCTGGCCTATTCCACCGTAGACAAGATCGGCGGGCTAACCGCAGACGAGGTGTATTCGGATGAAGTGCTGCAGGCCTTTGCCGGCGTAGAGCAAAACACCTATCACTACGGCATCCAGAACCGCCCGCTGATGCAACTGCTGGGCCAGCGCGGGCCGAACTACCTGCACGGCGTGACCAGCAGCGAGGCCGAGGCGCTCAAAACCAACAAGGAGTTCGCCAGCGTGATGCGTTTCCCGCTGGTCTTCATCTTCCCGGCAAAGGGCACCTTCTGGAGCGAACACCCCTACTGCATTCTGGACGCCGACTGGGTCACCGAGCCGCAGAAAGAGGCCGCCCGGCTGTTTCGCGATTACCTGCTGGACGCCGACCGGCAGGCGATGGCCATTGACTACTACCTGCGCCCGATTGACGAGAGCATCCCGCTGCACGCCCCGCTCTCGTTGGAGGATGGCACCGACCCTCGCATCACTCGCCTGAGCGTGCCGGCGCTGGAAAGCCCCTCCGCCGAGGTGGCCGCCGCGGTTAAAGATGTCTTTCACCGCACCAAAAAGAAGGCCACTGTGCTGGTGCTGCTGGATACCTCCGGCAGCATGGAAGGCGACAAGATCAAGGCCGCGGTGGAAAGCTCGATCAACTTCATCAAGCGCCTGGCGCCCGATGACCGCATTTACGTGATTGGCTTTGGCGGCGACCAGCCGGTAGAACTGGGCCAGGGCGGTCGCGCCGGCGATGTGAGCGAGACGCTGGCCCGCCGCCTGAGCGGGCTGTACGCTGACGGCAACACGCCGCTGCATGACGCCGTGTGCCAGGCGGCCGAACGCGTCGCGCAGCTCCAATCACAGGACGAGGCCGGCGGCGAGCGGCGGCTGTACGGCATTGTGCTACTCTCAGATGGCGACGATACCTCCAGTGAGCACACCGAAAACCAGATGTTCAACTGCCTGCCCAGCGGCGAGAGCGTGACCGGGGTCAAGGTGTTCACCATCGCCTTCGGCGAAGACGCCAACGCCGATCTGATGTTGCGCATTGCCAACCGCACCAACGGCAAGACCTTCACCGGCGACCCGGACAGCATCGAGAGCATCTATAACGCCATTTCGGCGGAGCAGTGAGGGCGGGGAGCAGGGGGGCAGGGGGCGGGGGGGCAGGGGGCGGGGGGGCGGGGAGCGGGGGGGCAGGGGCTGGGGGGGTGGGGGTGCGGGGGGGCAG
>CAYZNA010000618.1:0-1846 GCA_964478665.1 uncultured Anaerolineales bacterium | reverse complement strand
GCCCAGCATGGGCGTTGACTGGGGGGTGAAAGTCCCCTACGGGGGTTGATGGCACGTAACCGTTCAGGTATCACACGATTGTGAGACCGTCAATAAACCGTATGGACGATAGACAGAGCCAGCCAACCGGTGCATACTGCGAGCATGAGTGACGAGTCGATCCCGACTGGCATCCGCCCGGCCGACTGGCAGGCTACCCCAGTGGCTGTGCGCGCCTGGGTCTGGCAACTGGTGCAGCAGAACGCCCTGTTGCAGGCGCAGAGCAGGCTGTTGACGGAGCGGATCGCGAAACTGGAAGAGCGGCTCAACCAGAACTCGCGCAACTCGTCCAAACCGCCCTCTACAGACCCGCCGCAGACGCCGCCTCGAACGCCGCGGCCGCCCTCCGGGCGTAAGGCCGGTGGTCAACCCGGTCACCGCGGACACAGCCGTCCGCTGAAGCCGCTTGAGGCGGTCGATCACGTCATCCCGTTGCGCCCACTCGCCTGTGCGCACTGCGGTACCCTCTTGCTCGGTAGCGATCGCACTCCCGAACGCCATCAGGTCACCGACTTGCCGCGGATCGAACCCGAAGTGACCGAATACCAACGGCATACGCTCACCTGTCAACACTGTGGTCAAACGACGAGTGCCGACTGGCCACCCGCCATGCCGCCCGGCGACTTCGGGCCCCGCCTGCAAGCCACAACCGGCTACCTAAGCGGTCGCTTGAGCCTGAGCCAACGCGACATTGAAGAAGTCTGCGACACGTTGCTGAACGTCGACCTGAGCCTGGGCAGCATCTCGGCGCAGGAGGCCGCGGTCAGCGCGGCGGTGGCGCCGGCCGTGGCAGCGGTCCAGACGTATATGCAGCAGGCGGCCCAGACGCACGTGGATGAGACCGGTTGGTTCGAACAGGCCCAGCATGGCTGGTTGTGGCTGGCAGCGACGCCGCTGGTCTCGCTGTTCCGGGTCCTGCGTACGCGCGGCGCCGCGGGCTTACAGACGTTGCTGGGTGCGTCGTATGCGGGCATCATCCATTCGGATCGCTGGAGTGCCTACAACGGACTCGACCCCCGTCGGCGGCAGTTGTGTTGGGCGCACCTGTTGCGCGACTTTCAGAAACTGGTGGAGCGCGGCGGCGCATCGCAAGCGCTCGGTGAAAGCCTGCTGGCCGCGGGCCAGCAGCTCTTTGCGCTCTGGGACCAAGTGCGGGCGGGTACCCTCAGCCGCGTCGACTTTCAGACCGCGGTGCAGCCGTTGCGCGTGCAGGTGCATGAGTTGTTACAGGCGGGTGCGCAATTGGAGCAGCCGCAGACGCGGCACCTGTGTCAGAACCTCCTGAAACTGGAAATAGCGCTCTGGACGTTTGTGGCCGTGGACGGCCTCGAGCCGACCAACAACCTGGCCGAACGCGGGTTGCGGCGTGCGGTCCTCTGGCGCCGGCGCAGTTTCGGGACCCAAAGTGAAGCGGGCAGCGAGTTTGTGGCGCGTATTCTGACCGTGGTGACGACCTTGCGCCAGCAGCAACGCGACGTGCTGGATTACTTGACGGCGGCCTGCGAGGCCGCCATCCGCGCTGACCCGCCACCTTCACTGCTGCCCGCTCATACCACCTGAACGGTTACCAAGTTTGCAATGCCCGTGTCAAGGGGCAAAACGAGATTATGCGTGGTGCTTTTTCTGGCTCCGCGAGCCAGATAGTTTTCCCCCGCAGTCTTGCCACCAAGCCAAATCGAATGGCTGACGAGTACTCATGCCAAGGCGCGACCACACGCTGAAAACAAGAGTCATATCGGCGCACGGCTTGGAGCACAAGCCGACAGTGCAGAAGTCCGGCGGAAACAATCCGAAAATGGCCCAATAC
>CAYZNA010000617.1:0-1848 GCA_964478665.1 uncultured Anaerolineales bacterium | reverse complement strand
CACCACGTCAATGATCTTCTGCTTGTCGGTGGCGTGGGCGAGGGCGAGGCGCACGCTGCGGTCGAGCAGGGCGGGGTGGCCGCTGCACACGCCGCCCTCGTCGGTCGGGCAGTTTTCCGGCGCGGTCTGGTTGAGGATGATGTCAGTGACCTCCGGCGCGAACGGCGCGCCCGTCACCAGTTTGATGTTCGCTTCGCTCCTCAGCGCCGCCGCGGCGGTGTGCGGCATTTCGGTGATCATGTCCACCTGCCCGGTGCGCAGGGCCTGCACCAGCGCGTCCTGATTGTCGAAGGTCTGGAAGACGACCTGGTCCACTCTGGGCGGCCGGAGGAAGTGCTCCCGGTTCGCGGCGAGGTGAACGAATTCATTCTGCCGGTACTCCACCATCTGGAACGGCCCCGTGCCGACCATCGCCGTGTTCTCGAACTCGGCGGCCGCCGCGCCTTCAGTGTGATCCTTCCAGATGTGCTCCGGCAGAACGTACAGGTACACCAACTGGCTTTCGATGTTGGGGATGGCCTCGCTGAGCGTGACCACCACGGTCGCGTCGTCGGGGGCCTCCACGCTGGCGAAGTAGGCGGTGTACGAGTTGAGGTAGGGGAAGTCCTCGTGCGCCTGATAGAAGTTGTACGAGAAGGCCCCGCCGCGCGCGGTGAGCGGCTGGCCGTCGTGGAATTTCACGCCGGGGCGAAGGTGGTACGTCCACACCGTGCCGTCGGCGGACGTTTCCACGCTTTCGGCCAGCGAGAGAGAAAACGTGCCGTCGAGGTTGAGAGAGTAGATGGTGTCGTACACCAGCCCGAAGAGGGTGTACGCTTCGGAGAGCACGGCCGCGCCGGGGTTGAGCGTGTCCGGGCTGCCGGCCCAGCCGATGCGCACGACCGACGGCCCCTGCGTGGCGGGCGGCTGGGTGGCGGTGGCTGGCACGCCTCCGCCACCACACGCGGAGGCCAGCAGGGCGACGAACAGGACGATGGGCAGATATCGGTGAGGGGACATGGGGGCTCCTTGGGTTTCCGCGCGATTGCCCCGTCCCGGCGCCGGGGTCGCGGGAGAATCGCGGCAGCGGGTGCGCCGCCTGTGGTTTCTGCTTTGCCACGAGTATCGTCGTGGGCCGGCCGGGTTCTTTCTTATACTACATTTGGCCTTTCGCCGCAAACTGCGCCCGCGCCGCGCTGGTGTTCCGTTTTGGTTGCCCCCACTACTCTGGGTGAGATAGAAAAGACCTCCGGGGCTTCAGAACCCCGGAGGTCTTTTGTTTGCTCGTGCGCTGATTGGCTCTCTGGGAAACTGATACATTGGCTTCTCCCTCGCAAGAATGATCCATAGGTTCAACCGGCGTTCATCTGAATGGCGCCCAACACCCGGGTTGAGCCGGGTTGCGGAACTCGGTGAGCAATCTCTGCTTCCCGGTAGTGTACTCACAGCGCCGGAATGCGCAAATCGGCGCTGGCGGCAAGAGGCTCTTGTCCTGCAAGCTGAGACCCGCTTCAAAGTGCTCGAGGGCGAATTTCGCTTACGTAGGCCCGAACGCCTACAAGTGTACCCCACCGACCCGGCGAAGTAACACGCCAGCCCGGAACGGGCCGGGACCGGAAGCCCCGGGAAACAAATCAGCCCCATGGCTGGGGCTGAAGTGGGCGCGGAGGGGCTCGAACCCCCGAACCTCACGGATGTGAACCGTGCGCTCTAACCAACTGAGCTACGCGCCCGGAATGGTCGCATTATACTCGAAGCGCGGCGCATCGGCAAGCCTTCCGACTGCCGTGCCGTACGTGCCGTAGGCGGGGCATCCCCATGCCCCGCGCCCCCATGCCCCGCGCCCCCATGCCCCGCGCCCCCATGCCC
>CAYZNA010000616.1:0-1852 GCA_964478665.1 uncultured Anaerolineales bacterium | reverse complement strand
CGGCGATGACGACCAGGTCTGGGCTTAAACGCACGATGCTGTCCATCTGCTCTTCCGGCAGGCGGCGGTCGTTCATCCCCAGCGTCTCGACCACTCTGGCGTAGGTGGTGCGCGCCAGCCGCTGCGCGCTTTCAAGGGACACATCCGTCAGCAGGCCGGCGACGACGGTCTTGAGCGCCGGCCCGGCGGAGAGCGTGGCGGCGAAGGAGTCGACGCCGCTGCCATCCGGCTGGCCGGGCATGATCAGGCGCTGTTCGGCATCCAGGAACATTTTGCCGGTCACCGCTTGCAGGCTCTCGATCGCCTGGCGCACGCCTTCGCCCACGTCTTTGAATGGCGCCGCAGCCGTGCTGTCCGCCTGGCCGACGGCGACGAAACGGTAACGCCCTTCGACCACGTCGAAGAGCAGGGCACGCGTGGCGGCTGTGCCAACGTCCACTGCAAGCAGCGATCCGGCGTCAATCAGCGAGGCAGGCATAGGCTTCTACAGCAGAGAGATGAGCAAAGTCCACAGGAAGTTCAGGCGTTCGATCAGGGCCGTCAATGCCGCGGCGTAAACCCCGGCAAACAATACCCCGAAGGTGATGGCGATGAAGACCTCCCCGACGCGGGCGATGGAGCGGATCAGGGGATTGCGCTGCGGGGAACCATCGGCGCCGGGCCTGGCGCCAAAATGGAAGTAGATCAACGTGGCAAGCGCGCCGACCAGGAGGATGCTGGCTTCGAAAAGCCGCTCGGAGGGGTTGATGCCGCTGGCCTGCGCCGCGCGGAGGTCGAAGAGATTCACCGAGGCCAGGGTTTGCGGGAGCAGCGTCCCCATCACGGCTCCGCCCACCGCCACCGCCGCGCCGACCCCCACCAGGTAGGCCATCGCCGTGCTGCCCAGCCGCGAAAGGTGCGGGGAGACCTTGGTCAGCAGCAGGACGCCCAGCAGCAGGGGAATCACCATAATGACGTTGCCGTTCAGCAGCGGCCCGAACAATTGCGGCCAGAGCACCTGATGCCAGGCCACCGCGGCGGCGTAGCCGGCCGAGACGCCGACGAAGATGACCATCGTCACGCGGAAGAGGGGGTTATCGCCGAGCAGATAACTGAATACCAGCAGGGTGAACAGAAAACCGAGAAAGCCCAATACGACTGCGGAGGACATCTAACCCTCTTTCCCCTTTGCGCTGCGGGAGCGCCAGGCCGAGAATGCACCCAACAGACTGCCAACGAAGATCATGCCCGCAGCCGCAAACAACCCGGCGCTGTAGGCATCCCTGTATTGGCGGCCCAGGCCGGGGATGCCGGTCATCTGTTCGTAGGCCGCCCCGCCGGCCAGGCCGGTGACCATCCCTTTGACCTGCCCGGAGTCATAGTAAGGGCAGAGCATCGGTTCAGCCTGGGCGCTGATGACCATGAGCAGGGGCCTGCCGGCCAGATAAGGGGCAGCCTGCTCCACCCAAACGCGGCCGGTATCGGGATTGTCGGTGATGACGACCAGGGCGGCGAAATCGCTCAGATTCTGGATGCCCTGCAAGGGAGGCGTCTCCCAAGCCGGCGCGCCGTCAAAGGTATACGGCGCAGCCAGGGAGGGACTGGCGGCAAAGGTGAACACGCCGGTCGGACCTCCGGCCAGGTAGCCCAGGTTGACGTATTGCTGCCCGCTGCGGTAGCCGTACCCAGCCTGCGCGCCGTCCAGGAAGCGCTCGGCCAGGATCGGCCCGGTCGGCGTGGTGGAAATGATCGTCAGGCGTGCCCCCTTGACCATCAAATGACCCACCAGCGGCGCGGCGGCGGCCTCCAGTTCCCCCGAAAGGGACGGTTCGTAATCGAAAACGAGCAGCGCCGCCACGTTCGGCGGCAGGCC
>CAYZNA010000615.1:1055-1864 GCA_964478665.1 uncultured Anaerolineales bacterium | reverse complement strand
TACTAACTGAATAGGCAAAACCAGACCCAAGCCGCATTGAAGCAAAGGTGCCGTTTTCCAAGTTGACGCCACCTGAAAAACCTTGTAAACTCATCCTTGCAGCCAAGGATGGGCCTTTTCAGGCTATCGGCTGGTCAGCTCGAACTATCCTTGGCTGCTTGGTTTCTGCTCCTGGCGCTGCGTGCGTTTCTCCAGGCGTTGTTCGGCGCGTTGCGTACGCACGCGATGGTTATTCTGGAGGCGCACGGCTTCAGGCACCGTGTAGCGTTCCTGGCAGATGGCGCGCGCGCGTGCTTTGCTGACCGGGTTGCCCTCCACATCGCGGAGTTCCAGAGGGCGCTCCTCGTGCAGAACCACAAAGACCCGGGTAAGTAGGTGCGTGGCACAGGCACAGCTGGCTTGCAGAGGATGCTTGCCCTGGTTCACCATCTGGTCATAGTAGACAGCGGCGATCTGGGGGTCATACGAACGCGCCACCCCGGCCTCCAAGCAAGCGGTGCGCTTCACCCAGTCCGGACCGGCCGGGGTGATATGTAGGCCTTTGGCTTGCCCTTCGCCGCTCTGGCTGCTGAAGGGGATCATGCCGCTCCAGCCCAGGAACGCGTTGATGGACGGGAAGCGGGAAGCCTGGCCCACGAAAGCGTGGTAGACCGCGGCGCTGTCCTGGCCGACTCCCCGCCGGCTTTCCAGGTGGCGCTGCGGGTACAACTGACGATCCAGCGGGCGCACGACTTTGAGGCGCAGAAAATGCTTCTGCGCTTCCAGGGCTTCCAGGCGGGTATCCGGCACATAACCGCTGCATTGACGCA
>CAYZNA010000615.1:0-1045 GCA_964478665.1 uncultured Anaerolineales bacterium | reverse complement strand
GCTTCCAGGCGGGTGGGCTCGCGTGCCAGGAAGCCTGGGAGACGTGCGTAGTCGCTGGGGGCCGGTTCACCATAGAAAGCCACCCCCTGCCGGGCTTGTTCGACCAAGGTGGGCATCCAAGTCAGGTCTTCATCGGGGGCGGGCTGGGGCTCCAGCCAAGCCGGCTGGAGCCCGGCGGTTCCCCCTTGGCAGACCCGCCACGGGTTGTACCCGTGGCGGCGCACCCAGCGCATGGGGCGGTCATCCGGCTTGAGGAGGTCCCCCCACCAGGCAAACTGGTCGGTGGCCACCAGCCGGTTCTGGCTGGCGCTGATCAGCTGGCTCAGCCGGTCGACTGCGCGGCACGCCCGCGGCAGTTCCATCCCGCTCGCCTCCGGGAGAAACCAGCGGCACAGGCGCTCCGGCGCATGGGTGTACAGCCGGGGCAACACGCGGGCGTCGATCCGGTCCCTCTTGGCATGCCGGTGATACCTCCGGCGCTGGTCGGCGGTCTGCCGGCCATTGACCCGCTAGACGGCCACGCCATGCCGATGCAAGTAGGTTCCCACGCTGAACCAGGCCATCCCGGTCGCTTCCAGGACGGCAATGACCGGGGGGTGGGCGGGGGCGCCCTTGCGCGCAGCGGCCAGCAGCCGGTCCAGGTCGGCTGAGTTGGTGAACAAACTGAGCCCCGGGCTGACAAACTGGTTCCTGGCGGTGTCCAGCACAATCGCCCGAGGTGCCGCGGTGACGGCTGAGTCAATGCCGATCATCCGTTGCGTAGTCATCGTCTTTTCTCCTCGTATGATATGAAATGTTGAAACCAACTTTCCAACAGGGGTTGACAAAAGACAGGTTTCTGGCATCCTGAGAGTTGGCTCAGGGAGGGATGCGCTGGTTCTCCTTGCGGCACGCAAGTGACTGCTCCAAAAGCCTGCGCACCTCGTCTCCGTGGGTACTTCTAACTCGAAACTTGTGTGTGGCTTCGGACTGCCCAAGGCAGTAGACTTGGGACTACCTCCAGCCGGAGTGAAACTCTCATTGACCACCAGGCTGTTGTTCTCAC
>CAYZNA010000614.1:870-1865 GCA_964478665.1 uncultured Anaerolineales bacterium | reverse complement strand
GGTGCGCGGCGGGTCGTGGATCGACCTTCGTAGGTTCTGCCGCGCCGCGTACCGGTTCGGGTTCGGCCCGGCGTACTTCTTCAGCGGTCTGGGTTTCCGGGCCGTGCTCTCCCCCGTTTAGCTCTTGGAATCCTGATTTCTGGATCCTGAGTGCTGAATCCCTGGCAAAATTCGCCCCGCGCCAATGGCGCGGGGCGAATCGATTTTTTTAGGTTGTTGGCCCCCCCCGGCAGAGAAGGCCGGCGAGGCTACCACACCCATCTGGCGCGGGGCAATAGCGAATCTGCAGGATTGCGCGCGGCGCCGGGAGCCGGTATTCTCTGCAAGCCGTGAAAACCTACCGCCAACTCTATGCGCGCATCTGCTCATTCGAGAACCTGTACCTGGCCTATCGCAAGGCGCGGCGAGGCAAACGCAAGCACGCCTCGGTGGCGTCCTTTGAATACGACCAGGAGAGCGAACTGCTGCGACTGCGCGACGAATTGCAGGCCCGCACCTGGTTGCCCGGCCCGTACCACAGCTTCTACATTCACGACCCCAAGCGCCGCTTGATCTCCGCCGCTCCGTTCCGCGACCGGGTGGTGCATCATGCGCTGGTCAACGTGATCGAACCGGTCTGGGAGGCGCGTTTTGTGTACGACAGCTACGCCAACCGCGTCGGCAGGGGCACGCACGCTGCGCTGGACCGCTGCCAGCAGTTCGCCCGGCGCTGGCCGTACGTCCTGCAGTGCGACGTCCGCCAGTTCTTTCCCGCGATTGACCACGCCCTGCTGCGGGCTGAAGTGGGCCGGCTGATTCGCGACGATTCGGCGCTGGAACTGGTTGACCGCATTCTCGCCTCGGGCGTGGGAGTGCTCTCTGAGGAATACGCGATGCAATGGTTCCCGGCCGACGATCTGCTGGCAGTGCAGCGCCCGCGCGGGCTGCCCATCGGCAACCTGACCTCGCAATTCTGGGCCAACGTGTACCTCAACGAACTGGCTCAATTAGTCAAG
>CAYZNA010000614.1:0-860 GCA_964478665.1 uncultured Anaerolineales bacterium | reverse complement strand
TTCCGGGTGTACCCGACGCACCGGCGGCTCAAGCAGCGCAATGGCCTGAAGTTCCAGCGGCGCGTCAAGCTGCTGGTCGGACAACTTGTCCGGCAGGAGGTCTCGTTGCAGCAGCTTCACGCCTCCGTGCGCGGGTGGGTGGAGCACGCGCGCCACGGCGACACCTACGGGTTACGCCGGGCGATTCTCGGCAGATGGGTGCTATCCACATGAACGAGTCGCCTATCTTCTCTCGCACCTACGACCTTCTGCTCTGGCTGTTACCGCAGGCGGTAAAGTTTCCTCGCGCCTACCGCTTCACCCTGGCCGAGCGAGTCCAGCGACGGGCGCTGGACTTTCAGGAAACGCTGATCGCCGCCGGGCTGTGGCGGGGACCGGAGCGCGCGGCGCGGCTGCACGCAGCCGACGCGCAACTGGCCCAGCTCCGGCAGATCGTCCGGCTGTGCAAAGATCTGGACCTGCTCACGCTGAAGCAGTACGAGCACGCCGCCGGGCTGCTGGCCGAAATTGGCCGCTTGCTGGGAGGGTGGATGAAAACAGCTTGAGATTCACCGGAGCTTCGATCTCCGGTAAGTCTATCGGGACTGGCCGGTGGAGCGCGTGGTGCGCGGCGGGTCGTGGAACAACAATCGTAGGAACTGCCGCGCCGCGTACCGGAACAGGAACGACCCGGCGAACTTCAACAACAATCTGGGTTTCCGGGCCGTGCTCTCCCACGTTTTCAGGTTCCGGCCGGTAGTGCGCGTCGTCTGCAACGACGGCCGCCGAGGCCGAAAACGGCGCGGTCGGCTCCCGGCCCTCTGCCTTGCTTCGCCGGCAGGGGGCAAATACACAATCGCCCCGCCCCCTCTGGTAGGCCC
>CAYZNA010000613.1:0-1868 GCA_964478665.1 uncultured Anaerolineales bacterium | reverse complement strand
AGACGTATGCCGACGTGGAAGCCGAAGCCGCGGCCCTGGCGCGCAACTGCATGGTGGCCCTGGCGTTCAACTACTTCGGCCAGGGGTGGGATTGGGTAATGCTCCCGCAGCATTCGGATAAATCGGCCAGACGCTTCGCGGCTGCGGGATGGGGGCCGTCGAACTGACTTGAGCCTGCCGGGCCGGGCTGGCGAACTGCTCCCGTCGCGCTGAAATCACCTTGCGCCCGGGTGTGGTGCAAGTCAAACGACGCGGCCAGGCAAGCCTGCCGGAAACGCAAACGTTCTGCTCGGGAGGCGCGCTGCCGCTGGAGTTCAACGCCGACGACCCGGTATCCGGGCTGGCGTGGAGCGAGGCGCTCTTCAACGGTCAATCGGTGGTGAGTGGCGACCGCGCGCCGCTGCGCCCCGGCCAGAACACCCTGCGGGTGGACGCTCAGGATGTGGCCGGCAACCGGATCATCCACGAAGCCAGCGTGCAGGTGAACTATGCCGTGATGTTGAACTTCCCCGCAGATGGGCAGAGAGTTGACCCGCACTATCCGCTGCCCTTCCACTTCACCATCGCCGATGCGTGCCAGGCAGATGGCAAATACAAAGGGGATGTGGGAACCCTGTGGTTGGCCGGGCCGGACGGCGTGGAAATCCCGGCGCAGTGGGCCGATGGCCGGGCGGGCAACCGGTTTGAAGTGGACCTGTTTCAGGGAACCTACACCTTCAATGCCGACCTGAACGGGCTGAATTCCGGGCTTTGGATGGCCCGCCTGCACTTGAATGACGGCAATGATTATCGAGTCGCGTTCGTTGTGCCATAGGTTGAAGCAGGAGGTCTAAGATTACCACCTTGCGTTTTGTCAACAAAACCGCCCTCATCACCGGCTCCTCACGCGGCATCGGGCAAGCCGTGGCCGTGCAACTGGCCCGCGAGGGGGCCGATGTCCTGGTCAACTACCGCCAGAACGCGGAGGGGGCCGCCGAGACCGTAGCCCGCATCGAGGCCCTCGGTCGCCGGGCGCTGGCCGTGCAGGCCAACATGGGCAACCCGGACGACATCCGCCGCATGTTCGACGCCCTGGTGCAGGAGTTCGGCGGGCTGGACTTCCTCATCTGCAACGCCGCCGCTGGCCTACAGGGCACGCTGCTGGAGGCCACCCTCAAAGCCTGGGAACTGGCCATGAACGTGAACGCGCGCTCGTACCTGCTCTGCGCCCAGCACGCCTTTCCGCTGATGAAGGCGCGCGGCGGCGGGCGGGTCATCGCCCTCACTGCCCGCAACGCCACCGAGCGGGCCTTCCCCCACTACGGCTCGGTGGCCGCCTCCAAAGGGGCCATCAATACCCTGACCACCTACCTGGCCGTCGAGTTCGGCCCGCACAACATCATCGTCAACGCCGTCTCGCCCGGCATGGTGGACACAGAAGCCCTGGCCTACTTCCGAGTGGGCGGGGAAATGCTGCGCCGGGGGCAAGAAACGACCCCCTCCGGGCGCGTGACCACGGTGGAAGACGTGGCGCACCTGGTTGCCTTTCTGTGCTCGGACGAGGCCCATCAAATCAATGGGCAGATCATTGACATTGACGGCGGATATGGGAAACTGTTCCTGTAGCCTGGCTTTTCTGTGTTCTGGAGCGATACCCTGTTCCGTCGGCTTGACGGCCATAACGCCTTGCGTTACTATCCGCATCAACGACCAATGGCGCATATGCTTCGTGTGGGACGGCAGCGACGCTCACGAAGTGGAGATCGTGGACTATCACAAAGGGTGAGTGCAAATGACCGAGCGTAAACTGCCCCCAATTCATCCCGGCGAAATTCGGGATGGGTCACAGTCAGTTTGACACTTTGACTTCTGAGCCTGAATAAGGGCAA
>CAYZNA010000612.1:0-1885 GCA_964478665.1 uncultured Anaerolineales bacterium | reverse complement strand
AGACGGATCGGCGGAAGTTCGAGGATGAAATCGGAGGCTTTGCCCGGCAGCACTTTCGCCGCCAGCCAGCCCACGGCGAGCATCGTGGCCGTGATGACCGCCAGCCACACGAGGATCGCCGGCCACGCCAGAAACGCCATCATGCCTAACAGTACGCCCAGTTGCGCTGAGCACGGCACACCCAGCGCCAGCAGCAGCGTCACCAGCACACGCTCTTTGCGCGTCGCCAACATGCGCGTCGTCAGCGTCGCCATCGTATCGCAGCCCAGGCCCAGCACCATCGGCAGCACGGCCCGGCCATTCAGGCCCATGGCTTTGAAGGGCCGGTTCGCCATCACGGCCAGCCGGGGCAGGTAGCCGGAATCCTCGAGCAGGCTGAACGCCAGGAAGAAGGTGAAGACGATGGGCAGGACAATCGCAATCCCATACGAGAGCGCCATCGTCACCAGGCCATACGGCCCGACCAGAAATTCACGCGCGAGCGGAACCGGGATGACCTGCGCCAGGCGCACCGCCAGCGGGCTTACCCATTGCCCGAAGAACACCTGCTCCATCCAATTGACGAGCACACCTGCGCCGAATTTGCCGACGAACAAGTACAGGCCGACCAGCACCAGCGCGAGCAGCGGCCATCCCCACAGCGGATGCACTGCCCACTGCCCGAATTCATCCGCCCATCCTTTCCGGCGCGCCGCCGGCGTCTCCCAGACTTCGGCCAGCAGGCAATCGGCGCATTTGAGCCGTTGGCGGGTAATGACGTATCCCAGAGGCTCGGCGTATTTAGCGGCCGTCTCGGCGACAATCTCGCGGATGCTTTCCAGACCGCCAGCGCCTGCTTCGCGAAGACACTCGGTTGGGGTCTCGCCGGCCAAAAACATCAGCGCCAACGCCCGCCGCCCGGGTAACGTGGCCGGCAGCCGTTCCACAATGCGCGCCGCTGCTTCTTCAATCGCGCTGTCGTACCGGATGCGGTAAGCCACGGTGCGGGGTGAGAGGAGGCAGGCACGCAATTTGTCTATGCCCTCGCGCCGGGTCGCCACCGTCCTCACCACGTCTACGCCAAGGATCTGCGCCAGGCGCTCGACATTTACGCGAATGCCGAGCGCCTCCGCCTCGTCGGCCATATTCAGAGCCAGCACAAAGGGGAGGTCGTGTTCGGCGAGTTGAAAGGTGAGCAGCAGCGCGCGGCGCAGGTTCTTTGTGTCGGCTACCTGCACGACCGCCCACGGCGCATCGGCCGTGAGCACAGCCCGCGTCACCCGCTCGTCGTCCGCGCGAGGCAGGAGGCTCTGCACCCCCGGCGTGTCAATCACGGCCGTTTCCGTCCCGGCGAGTGACACCCGGCCGCGGGTCAGCTCAACCGTTGTGCCAGGGTAATTAGAGACCTCGACGTAACGGCCGGTGAAGGCGGCAAAAATAGCCGACTTGCCGACGTTCGGGTTGCCGATCAGAACCACCGGGCGGCCATCGGGGAGGTTGCCAGAGTCTTGTCCGTGACAATGCATACGCGCAGCGAAACCTGAGGAAGTTGGTCTGGTTATGCATTGAGGGTAGCACGGGGGGGCGGGGGGAGGTAGTGTGGGATGTCATGCCGCGGGGGGTATAGATAGCACACCCACGGGACACAAGCCGTCCGCTAGCCTCGTCCTGGGCGAAGTCGAGGGGACGCGGGGGACGCAGGGAGGCGGACGGGGCGGGGAGTAGAGACGCCCCGGTGTGGGGCGTCTCTGGCGGCAGGAGACGGGCCGCCGGCACGTCTCTACTCGTCGAATTTATTCTGATTGGCTGCTAGGTGACATCAATCACCAGGCAAGTCAGGGTTTCGAGGACACCTGGGATGGACTGTATATCCCAGGTCACAATGCGCCCGATGGTCTTTACTTCA
>CAYZNA010000611.1:0-1900 GCA_964478665.1 uncultured Anaerolineales bacterium | reverse complement strand
AATCGGGATTGCGCCGCAAACCGGGACGCGGCTCGGCGGGCGGGTGCATTTCGGAGTTGGGGGCGAGTTTTTTCGGCGACTGGACCCCCATTCCGCTGCGCTACGGGGGCAGGTGAGTCGCTGCAACACATGCGCCCAGTCCGCCGGCGCGGACGGCACACCCAGCCGACGCAGGCCGCAGGTGCCCGAAGGGCGCGGCGGCGCGGGGTGGTCGGCGCGGTTTTTGCGAAGCACCCCGCAGCGCAGCGGCGTGGGCAACCCCGCGCGCTTCGATAAAGCATCAGAGGAAGCGCGGCGGGGCAACCGCCAGCCCTAAGAGCCTGTCTTGTTGAGTCTACCCACATCTTGACAGCAACATAGAACGGCGGGAAAGTTGCCCCACACACCAGACTGGGGTAAGCCCCCAAGGAGCAACTTTCCCATGCGTAGTATGACCCAGAAACAAGGTCGTGGCAAGGCGGGCAAGACCAAACGTGACTCGGTCAAGCAACGCAAAGCCAAAGTGTACAAGAGCCAAACGCTGGCGGCCCGTCGCCGCGCCGACCGGGCGCGCCGTGAGCAGCACCGTCCGCAGCGCCAGCGGGACGAGAAAGCCCGGCGGCAATTCCGCTTCCGGGTGCGTGTGGTCCGCCACTACCAGCGCCTCCTTCGGCAAGACGGCATGACCCAGCAACGTGCGCTAGAACTGACGGTGGCCAAATACCAACCCCGTGAGAAGTGGCATCTGCCCTTGAGCGCCAGCACCCTGCGGCGCTGGGTACGCCTGCTCACACAGGCCCACGGCAACTATGGCGCGCTGTGGCCCGCCTCGCGCCGCCCGCAACATATCGCCCAGCGCGTCTCCGCCACCGTGGTCGCGATCATCTTCAGCCTGCGCCACCAGTTGGGCTGGGGTGGGCATCGCATCGCCGCCGAATTGAAAAAGCGTGAGATTGCCAAAGTCAGCGGGCGCACCGTCTACACTGTCTTCGACCGGCTGGGCCTGCCCGTCAAACTCTATGCCCTGAAAGGCCGCAGCGACGGCATTGCGTACCGCCGCTACGAGGCCGCCCGCCCGAATGCCCAGTGGCACATTGACCTGAAGCACACCCACCTGGCGGATGGCACGCCGGTCTTCATTTGCGTGCTGGTCGATGACTACTCGCGCTATGCCCTGGCGGCGGTAGCCGGTTTCAGCCGCAGTAGCGAGTGGGTCAGTCAGGTCGCGCGCCAAGCCTTTGCCCACGCCGGGCAACCCGCGGAACTGGTCAGCGACAACGGCCGCGAGTTCACCCCGGTCTGGCAGGACAGCTTGAACCAGTTCGGTCAGTTACTGGCCGAGTTCGGCATTCGGCATCGCACCTGCGCACCCTACTACCCGCAGGGCAACGGCAAAGCCGAAGCCTTCATCAAGACTCTCGACCACGAGTGTCTCGCGGGGCGCACCTTCCACAGCCTGGCCGAGGTGCAAGCCGCGCTCGACCACTACCTGACGTACTACAACAACTACCGCTTGCACAGCAGTCTCGGCTGGCAAGCCCCTGTCGCCCGCTATGCCGGTCGCCCAGTCGCCGTGCGCGGCCTGGCCGGCATCCTGGGTCTGGAGCCGATGGCCGCCGACCCGCAATGGGGGCCAGCCGCCTGTGACCCGCCCATTGAGATCACGCCGATGACGGCACTCGCTTCGCGGGCGCTCGTCCCGCTGAGCCAAGGATCAACATGTGGGTAGACTCAACAAGCAGGGGTTGATAGAAGTTCGCGATCTGAAGAAAGCATACGTGCGTGGCCGAGAGACCGTCGAGGCGCTGCGCGGCGTGAGCATTGGCATCGCACCGGGCGAGTTCGTCAGTGTGATGGGCCCATCGGGCTGCGGCAAGTCAACGCTCCTGCACGTCATCGGCGGGATCGACCGGCCCAGCCA
>CAYZNA010000610.1:0-1901 GCA_964478665.1 uncultured Anaerolineales bacterium | reverse complement strand
AGCGCTTCGAGCAGGTGGACCAGCGCTTCGAGCAGGTGGACCAGCGCTTCGAGCAAGTGGACCAGCGCTTCGAGCAAGTGGACCAGCGACTGGATCAGATGGACGGCCGCATGGGCCGGATGGAAGGGCAGATGGTCCAGATGGACGGCCGCATGGGCCGGATGGAAGGGCAGATGGTCCAGATGGACGGCCGCGTCGGCAAAGTGGAAGAGCGGCTGGACAGTCTGGAAACCCGCATGGAGGCCGGTTTCGTAGATGTCCGCAGGGAGATGCGCGAGGGGTTCCGGCAGGCGCGACTGGACCTGGATCGCCTCGGCGCACGTTGGGGCATTCGCAACGAGGAACTCTTCCGCGAAACGATGGCTTCGGTGCTGGAAAAGTCCTTCGGGGTGCGGGTCACCCGGCGAGTGATCGGCGGCGATGAATTCGACTGCCTGATCTTCGACGGCCAGCACATCCTGGTGGAAATCACGGCCAGCGCCGGCCCGAAAACCCAGAAGCGGCTGGAACGCAAGCGCACGGTCTATGAACAGGAGACCGGCATCCGGCCGGCCCGCTTCATTCTTGCGGTGGGGTCCATCGCCAGCCGGCGCGCTCAGGCGCTGCGCAACGCCGGTTTCGAAGTAATCGAACCGGAAGAGGACGAGTCGCTGGAGGACTGAGGCTCAGGGGCGGACGCGGGAAGCCGCTGTACACAGAACGGCCTCTTCCACCTTCCGGGTGGAGGAGGCCGTTTTGTCTGCCTCAGTCTTTCAGAATGTAGTACGTCGCCCGTTTGTCCCCGATCTTCAACAACACCCCTCTATCCACCAGATCGGCCAGGTCGCGGCGGATGGTTTCGGCGTGGACCTCCGGGCACAGGTCCTGATACTCGCGGTTGGTAATGCGGCGATGGCCGAGCAGATACTGGAGCGCCCGCTCCTGGCGCGCGCTCAGGTTCAACCCCTGCCAGCGGGAGAGATCGGCCGCGGCGGCATCGCCGGCAGCTTCGCCCGGCCCGTAGAGAGTGACGCGGAAACCCCCGGCCAGCTCCTCAAAGTTGGGCCGGCGCAAGCCGGCGCGGCGCATGAGCGCCAGCAAGCGATCCACACCATAGCCCAACCGCTCGATGTAGCCCATATCGGCCAGCACCTGCACAATGGCAGCATTGCGCGAGAAGCGGGCCTCGGCGATGTTGGCAACCGTGACCGGGCCGGGCAACCGCCCGGGTGAGAACACCTCCAGCCGGTCGGAGAACAGCAGCACGCGGATGTTGTCGCCCCGGATGGCATAATCGCGGTGGGCGACGGCGTTCACCACCACCTCGCGCACGGCCTCCAGCGGCAGGTCGGGCTGCTCCTCGCGGGTAAGGCCGGTCAGCCGGGCCACCCGCCGCACGTTCTCCGCCAGAAAGGCGCTGGCCCGCTGCAGTTGCTCCGGCAACGTGCCGGGGATGGCCTCGCGCACGAACTGATCGCTCATCTCGCGGCCGCTGAAGCGCGCGGCCTGCACGTCGGCGCCAGGCGCCCAGCGCTGCGGCCGCCGGCCGAACAGCAGCAGGCCGGCCACGGTGGGGCGCGGCTCCCCGCCTTCGGGTCGCAGGCAGCCGCGCGCCAGCAGGACATCCTGTGGGGTTTCGCCGCTCAGGCCGGGTAGCAGGCGCAGGTAGTCTTCCACTTTGCGCCAGTCAAGGTCGGCCAGCGCGCCCGCCTCCGGCACGGCGCTCTCATAACTGATCTCGCCGCGTTCCAGCAGCAGTTTGCGCAGCCGCCGGGCGGAGAGCGGCCCGCTGGCAGTTTTGTCGCGCACCAGATAGCGGCCATCGAGGGCGTACACGTGCGGCAGGCCTGGCGGCACCTGCGAGGCGACCACCGCCTCCCTCGACCCGCTTCGGTCGGGCAGCGAGATGGTCTCCGGCAGGG
>CAYZNA010000609.1:0-1902 GCA_964478665.1 uncultured Anaerolineales bacterium | reverse complement strand
CAGGTGGAATGATACCGGCCTTCACCCGATAGCTAATCTAACAAAGTCAAGGTAAACTTGTTGCCGGAACTGCTTCAGTTGGGTGACATGTTCATCATGGTTCATGCCCCCATTTAAGAGCAGTTCTCACTTTTTGTCAAAAGTCCAATCGTAAGTGGTAATTACCACTTACCATTACCACTTACTGTTCCATAAACACCGGCAACTCCACCACCTCCGCCTCCGGGATGGTGCCCAGCTTATGCATCACCAGCGCCGGGCGGGGGGCCGTGCCGGTGAGGTTTACGCGGATGTCCTCGGGGCGGATCAGGTGAGGGGAGGTCGCGCCCTGAGCGGTCTGCGGGCCGGCCGGCGCCTCCGCTTTCGGCTGGCGGAAGCCGAAGGACAGGGTGTACAGCACTTTGAGCAGGTGGCGCGGGGTGAGCAGTACGTTGTTCAGCCACTGGTTGGCCAGCGGGCAGGCGCAGTTCCCCTCGGCGATGTATCTGCGCGACTGGCGCGCCCCGGCGGAGCGCAGCAGCGCCTGCACCTCGTAGTTCCACTCGCGCACGCGGCCCAGCGACTGCGTGCCGCCCAGCACACAGCACGGCCAAATTTCGCCGTCGTAGTTCAGGTGGATGTTGGAGATGCCGCCGTAGCAGGGCGTGACCTGCCGCCGCTGCTTGAGGATCTGCACCGCCACGTCGTAGTACACCAGCCGCACAGCTTCTGTGGTGCGGGTCAGGAAAGCCTTGCCGTGGATGTTCCGGCGGACCTGCGCCTTGAAGCGCCGGGTGAGCGCCTCGTAAACGTCGGGCGGCGGGGTGATCGGGTCGCCCAGATTGTGGAATTCAGCGCGCTGCTCGGCGATCTCGTGGCGGTAGGATTCGATGCCGCGCGCGTGTACCCAGTCCTCGATGTCGTCGAGGTGGTGCAGGTTGAAGTTGGAGATCACCGTGCCCAAGTCCACGTGCAGGCGGGGGTTCTCGGCGCGCAGGGCCAGCAGCCGGTCAATCGTGGCCTCCAGTTTGGCGAAGTTGCCGGGCACGCCGCGCACGTAGTCGTGCATGGCCCCCACCCCGTCAATGGAGGGTTTGATGGAGATGGGCACCGAGGGCAGCAGCAGCTCATCCATATAGGCGAGGATCTGCCGCGCGGTCTTCTCGATGAAGGGCGGGGCGAGGGCGTTGGTAGGGATGTGGATCAGGCGGGGCTTGAGGTAGATGCAGGCCAGGCGGATTATCTCAGCCAGATCGGGGCGCATGAACGGCTCGCCGCCAGAGACGTTGAAAAAATAGATGTGGCCTAGCGACTTGAAGACCTTCTCGATCTCCTCTAGCGTGAGGTTCTGCTTTGCCAGCCTGGGGTTGGCGAGGTACACGTTCCCGATGTTGCAGGTCAGGCAGCGACTCTGGCAGGCGGCGGTGACCGAGAAGGTCAGGGTGAGCGGGTTGGCCGGGTGCACCCAGCCACGCCGGGCGGCCTCGTAGTTAGGGACCTTCGGGGCAACTTCGAGCAGGTAGTCACGGAGTTTCAACTCACCTCTCTCACCGGCGTACACCCTGGCGCGCCGAGTAGGGAGCCAGGTCACTAATTACGCGACTGCGACGTATTCGGCGAACGCTTGCGACTTCGGCACGGGAACCCCGTCCTCTAACAGGCCATGCACATGCATCTGGATAGCCTGGTGCATTCTGCCCGTGACCTGCTGACGGGTTTTCCCGGTTGCAACACAACCGGGAAGATCCGGGGAATAGGCGGAGAAGTTTCCGTTCGCCCTTTCGATGACGATGAGAAAGTGGTACATGACTACCTCGACCATGTTACATTCGGCGGCGATACGTTCGTAGTGCGCCACGCAGTGTTAGCGGAGTGGCGCGCGCCCCGCACAGGAGCACTCCGCTGACCAGAAAATGGACTCCG
>CAYZNA010000608.1:0-1905 GCA_964478665.1 uncultured Anaerolineales bacterium | reverse complement strand
GCGTTGCGGAACTCGCCGCCCAGCAAAACTCGCTGCCACCACGTGTCCGCTTAGCATCGCCGCAACAATAACACTACAGTATGAATCTGAGTGTTGACATTGCCTGAGAACTCAGTGTCGCAGGCGATGACCAATCCACGCCAGTGCAGATGGCCTTTTCGTTTGGGCGTGCCCTCATGAGCCATAATGTTGTAATCGCGATTCACGCACCATCAAGAATCGCTATCATAACAGTATGCGTCCCATTGCTTTCCCCGCTGCCACGCTTGAGCAGTTCTTGCTCCGCCACAAAGTCGCCGCTCTGCCCGATCTCAAACGCGCGCTCGGCGCCTCAACGGAACTCACCGTCTTCCGCAAGCTCAAACAGCTCCATTACTTGTCCAGCTATACCCACAGAGGCAGTTTCTACACCCTCCCTGGCATCGCTCGTTTCGATGCCCAGGGCCTTTGGTCCTTCCAGGACGTTTGGTTCTCACGTCACGGAACCTTGTTGGCCACCGCCGAAGCCTTGGTCTGCCAATCGCCACGCGGTTATTTCGCCGACGAACTCGCCGCCGCCTTGCATACCGAGGTGCAGGATCGGCTCCGTATCCTCGTGCAGCGTCGGCTCCTCCACCGCTCCCAGTTGGGTGGCTTGTATCTCTACACCTGTCCCGAGCCGGCCATCCGTGGCCAACAGATCCTGGCGCGCAAGGCCGCGGAACTGGTTCCCGGTCTCGCCGACCCCTCGATCCTCCAGTGCTCTCCCGAGGAACTCCAGGCGGCCATCGTTCTGTTCCACGGCCTCCTCGACGAACAACAACGCCGCCTCTACGCCGGCCTGGAGTCGCTCCGACTGGGACGCGGGGGCGATTCCCGTCTGGCCGCACTGCTGGGCCTGGATGTGCATACGGTCGCCCGCGGCCGCCACCAATTACTGGAGCAGCATGCCCTCTCCGGCCGCGTCCGTCAACCTGGAGCCGGACGTAAGCCGACGGAAAAAAAACGTCCGGAATCCTGAGGGAGATCGAGCGGCTTTGGGAGCACGACACGGCGGGCGACCCCATCAGCGGTCTGAAGTGGACCCGCAAAACGACGGCCAAGATCGCGGCCCAACTGAACCGCTTGCGGATTCGGGTCAGTCCCCGCACGGTTGCCCGACTCCTCCACAAGCTGCGCTTTTCGCTCCGTGTCAACCGCAAGAAGGTCGGCCCCCGACACCCCCTGCGCGAAACGCAGTTCGCCCACATCGGCAAACTGCGTCAGCGTTTCCGCCGACAGGGGAATCCGGTGATCAGCGCCGACGCCAAGAAGAGGGAACTGGTGGGCAACTTCAAGAACGCCGGCGCCAAGTGGGATCGCACCCCAACACCAGTGAACGATCATGACTTTCGCTCCCAGTCTGACGGCATTGCGATCCTCTACGGCATATACGATCCCCACGCCAATCGCGGCGCCATGTTCGTTGGCGTCTCTCACGAGACCTCCGCCTTCGCCGTTGCTTCCATCCGCACTTGGTGGCAGCGGGAGGGAAGCAAGCGGTACCCCGGCAAGAAGCATTTGCTCATCCTCGCCGACACCGGTGGCAGCAACTCGGCCACCCGTGGATCCTGGAAAGATCAACTGCAACGGTTTTGCGATCACTCCGGACTCTCCATCACGGTTGCTCACTATCCCACCGGCGCATCGAAATACAACCCCATCGAGCGCCGCCTGTTCAGCATGATCAGCAAGAACTGGGCTGGCGAACCGCTGAGAAGCTACGAGAAGATCCTGAAGTTCATCCGCACCACAATCACCACTACAGGGCTCAAAGTGCGGGCCTATCTGGATCGCAAGAACTACCCCGTCGGCGTAAAGCCATCTGCAGAGAGGCTGCGTCAGTTGCGCCTCACACGACACAAAGTGGCTCCCCAATGGAACTAC
>CAYZNA010000607.1:0-1916 GCA_964478665.1 uncultured Anaerolineales bacterium | reverse complement strand
GGCCGTCGCGCGTCACCATGGCTTTCGCCAGTTTGTCGTCGTCGGGCTGGGCGCGCTCGTGCAACATGCGCGCGTCAATCGCGGCGGCGAGCAGGTTGTTGGCCGCGCTCACAGCGTGAATGTCGCCCGTCAAGTGGAGGTTGAAGTCCTCCATGGGGATAATCTGCGAGTACCCGCCGCCCGCCGCGCCGCCCTTGATGCCGAAGGTCGGCCCCTGCGAGGGCTGGCGGATGCAGGTGAACACGCGCTTGCCGAGGTGCGCCCCGAGCGCCTGCGACAGGCCGACCATGGTGGTGGACTTGCCCTCGCCCAGCGGCGTGGGGGTGATGGCGGTCACGTCAATGTACTTGCCATTCTTGCGCCGGGCCAGCCGGTCGCGCACCTCCAGATGAACTTTGGCCTTGTACTTGCCGAACAACTCCAGCTCGTCCGGCCTCAGGCCGACTTCCTCGGCGATTTGCAGGATGGGCTTGAGCTTCGCTGCCTGAGCGATCTCGATGTCAGAGGGCACCGGAGAGAGCAGTTTGAGGCGGGTGGGCTTGAAAGCCGGCGCAGATTTCCGGCTCGAGCTTTTTGCTCCGGTGGCTTTTCTGGTGGTGGGCATGGATCTCTCCTTGAATAGAAACGTGGGACTGGTTTGATTGTTCATTTTGGAACAAAACCACGCGCCGGCACACTGTAGAAAATCACTTTCTGGCGGCCAATCCTTCCGTTTGCCGGCGGCGCGCATTGATTGTCAGAGCACAGATCAGGGGTGGAGCGGCTATGCCACAATCCGGCCAATCAGCGCCGGGTCGTCGGGAAGCAGGCCGGCGGGGACAAGCCGGGGGACCAATTCACGCCAGGACGGGTCAGCGGAGAAGGCGCTCTGAAAGTGCGGCAGGGCCTCTTCCACCCGTCCGGCAGTTGCCAGCGCCACCCCGTACCAGAAGACCAGCTCGGGGTTGCCGGCCAGTTCCGGCGTCTGGATGGCCTGCTGGTATTCGACGGCGGCGGCCAGCGCGGACTGCGCCTCGTCGCCGCCGGCCTCCTGCAGCAATTGCTCCCCGGCCTCGGCGTGCTGGTAGGCGCGGGCGATGGCCAGCGCGCGCCGCAACTCCCTGAGCGGCTGGGGGTGGTCCTCCACCCGCAGGTCGAAGACTCGCCCCTGCCACGGCGCAGGGAGCAGCCTGGCGGAGACGACCAGCAGGGCGGCGGACTGTCGCCCGCGGATGTCGCCGCCCTCGGCCTCGGCCGCCTCCAGGGCGACCACCATCCGCTCGGCCAGGTCGCCGGGTGTGCGCTCGAAGGCCGCAGCCATCGCGCCCCAGACGGTGTCCTTTGCCATCAGGTTGGCCTGGGCCGAGAAACCCACGCCCATACGATGCCCGGCAGCGGCCACACAGCGCGCTCCGGTATGGGTGGCTACCCGGCCCTGCGCATCCACCATTGCCACCTGCCGGGTGGCGGCCCCCGGATCGGCGGCCAGCAACCCGGCCAGAGCCTGCTCCGGGGGTTTCCCGGCCCGCATCAGCGCCAGCCCCAGCGGGCCATAGCTGACTTCCGCAAAGGATTGGGTGGCGATCGCGCCCACCCCCGGCTCGGCCCACGGGACCACGCTGCCCACGTTGAACCAGTGGGATTGCACCGCCACGCCGAGCTGGTCGTGTTGAGAGTCGTAAGCTACGATGGAGTAGGTCATGGGGTCCTCCTGTTTCACACTCCTGTTTCACACTCCGTACAGCGCCCTCACCATCCCGTACACCCACCCCATCTGGTTCTTGGGATAGTGCTGCGACAGGTAGCGCATCAGGTCGGGCAAGTCGTGGGGGTCGAGGCCGGAGCCATCAACCAGCCCGCGCAGCCACGCCTTTTGCTGAAGCTCCCGCGTGAATTCCACCCACGCCCGGCGGCTCAGGTCGGCCTCGCCCTCGATC
>CAYZNA010000606.1:1293-1918 GCA_964478665.1 uncultured Anaerolineales bacterium | reverse complement strand
ACATTCGGCGGCGGTGCGTTCGTAGTATGCCACGCAGCCCGGCGGAGTGGCGTCCAGAGCACTCCGCTGTGCTGCGTGCTCAACTACGGGCCAAATCTAACATTGTCGAGTTAACTCAACTCTGGCAGCCGCCCTGGCCGGGGGATTGCCGTATCTCGTAATCAGGAGGAGCGATGGCACGAAAACCGCAAATCACTACTGCGCCCCGGCGCGAGGATGTGCTCAGGCATTATCGCGAGCAGGTCGCCGCTCAGCCCGACAATGCCCTGGCGCACCTCAACCTGGCGTGGGGACTGCATTACAACAATCAGCCCGAGGAGGCGGTGGCAGAGTTCCAGCGTGCCCTGGATCTTGATGTGAATTCAGTGGACGCCTACTACGGTCTGGGCCTCAGCCTGAAGCGACTGAATAAGAGAGAGGAGACCCGCCAGGCCTTTGAGAAAGCAATGGCGCTGGCTAGCCAGATCGAGGACCAGGACCGGGGCAAGATGCTCTCTCGCCTGGCAGTGGGTCACATCCACGAAATGGAATCGGGAGAGTGGGGATTGAGCGGCGTTGATCGCTTGATGTAAGGCAACAACAGACCAATGGATTCCTCTATGACGCGATCAGAACGGCTGCAGGC
>CAYZNA010000606.1:0-1283 GCA_964478665.1 uncultured Anaerolineales bacterium | reverse complement strand
GGCCGGTGGACCGGGCGCCGGTGGCCCTGTGGCGCCACTTCCCCGGCGACGACCAGTCTCCCGGCGATCTGGCGGCCGCGGTGCTGGGCTTTCAGCGGCAATTTGACTTTGACTTTGTGAAGGTGACCGCCGCCTCCAGCTACTGTGTGACTGACTGGGGCACGCGCGACCGCTGGCAGGGTAACACCGAGGGCACGCGCGCCTACACCCATTACCCCGTTCAGCGCCCGGAGGATTGGGCGGCCCTGCCGCTGCTCGATCCCCGCGCCGGGGGCCTGGGGGAGGCGCTGGAGTCCCTGCGGCTGGTTGGCGAGGGGCTGGACGCGGGGGCGGAGGCCACGCCCTTCATCCCGACCATTTTCAACCCGCTCTCGCAAGCCAAAAACCTGGCCGGCAACCCGCGCCTGTTCGACCACCTGCGCCAGGCTCCCCAGGCGCTGCACGCCGGGCTGGAGACCATCACCCGCAGCACGCTGCGCTTCATTGAGGCGGCAAAGGAGACCGGCATCGGCGGCGTTTTCCTCGCGGTGCAGCACGCCAGCCGCCTGCTGCTCTCGGAGGCCGAGTACCGCGAGTTTGGCCAGCCGTATGACTGCCGGCTGCTGGAGGCGGCCGGCGATTTGTGGCTGAACGTGTTGCACCTGCACGGCGAGGCGGTGATGTTTGATCTGCTGGCCGGCTACCCGGCGACGGTGATCAACTGGCACGACCGCGAGGCCGGCCCTTCGCTGGCCGGGGGCAGGGCGCGCTTCCGGGGCGCGGTCTGCGGCGGCTGGCGCCAGTGGGATACCATGGCCCTGGGGGACCCGGCGCAGGTCCGCGCGGAGGCTGAGGAGGCCATCGCGCAGACCGGCGGGCGGGGGCTGATCCTCGGCACCGGCTGCGTCACCCCCATCATTGCCCCGTGGTGCAATCTGCGCGCCGCGCGCGAGGCCGCCGGGTGAAACCGCCCGGCCTGCGCGTGATCGCCGGTCTGGCGCGGGGCCGGCGCCTGAGAATGGTCCCCGGCCAGGCCACCCGCCCGGTGATGGACCGGGTAAAGGAGTCGCTGTTCAATATTCTGCGCCCGGACTTGCCGGGCGCGAATTTCCTCGATCTGTTTGCCGGGACCGGGGGGGTGGGCATCGAGGCGCTCAGCCAGGGGGCCGCTCGCGCCACGCTGGTGGACAGCGAAAAGGCCGCCATTGAGACCATCCGGGCCAATCTGGCCCTGACCGGACTGGCCGACTCCGCCACCGTGGTCCGGGCCGACGCCTTCCACTTCGTGCGCCGGCCCCCCCCCG
>CAYZNA010000605.1:0-1919 GCA_964478665.1 uncultured Anaerolineales bacterium | reverse complement strand
CGATGCAATCATGCACATCGGACGTTACAAACGTGGCGTCGGTGAAGAAAAAGGTATTTTGGTTGTAGTAAGTGATCGCAGTCTGCAACGCATGAGGCGAGAGTACCGTCCATTCGCCACACCAGCCATAGGGTGCAGTCACGCCGGTAGCTGGAAACTTGGGGCAAAAACGAGGTATTCGGCCCTCTGAGCCGCGGGAGTTGCGAGTTGGCAAGGAGTGTAAGAACGTAGGGCAGTTCGATAGACTGGCTGCCAGATTCCGCTCTTCAGTATTACTCGCAGATCCAGCACGTGCTGTCCCGTGGCAGAGTGCCAGCGCATCCCCGATTGTTTGAAGCGGTAGTTGAAGATGGTCTTGCAGGCGGCTTCCGTCACGCCGCTGCCGATGGGCAAGCCCACGCGCCGGTACTCCCGATAGTTCATGTAGCGGGCGAAACGTCGGAGGTAGTTGACCGCTTGCCGGTAGTCCTTTTCGCTGCCGGCCAGCCCCCGGCGTTGCCGCAGCGCCCCCACGCTGTGCAGCACCCGACTGACGCCGCCGCTTTTCTCCTTCAGCACCTTGCGCATTTTCGCGGCCCATGCGGAAGCCTCTCGCCCCACACCGAAGATCGTTTCGGCCAACTTCGTGATCCTCTCTGCCGCATGGAAATAATCCACCGACCACGTCCATTCCACGCGTTTGCCCGTCCGTGGATGACGCATCGGCCGCAACACGCGACGGTAAAACTCCAGCGGGTGGTTCCCCGCGTCGGTCACGTAATGCAGGCGGGGCAACGGCCCTTCCCATGCGCTCAAGACCGCCAGCAGCAAGTCGGTCAGTTCCCGCGACATCATCCCTTGTCCCAACTCGGGCATGCGTCCCAGATACACGGTTCCCAGCCGCCGGCCGCGGCGGTCGTAGACGCTCACCGTGGCGGTGGAGGCTTCTTCCCAGCAGGGCCGCGTCTGCACCATCACGCCGTCCCGGCCGGCCACCAGCATCGGCCGGTTCTTCCCCGTGGAAGCAAACGCCTGCCGCAACAGGTCCAGCAGCCGGGCCACCTGGGACTCTTGCCGCAAGGGCGCGAGGGACTCCGCCAAGGCCGCCGTCACCTTCCGCAACGACTTGACGGACCAGGAGACTCGGTACCGTTCCCGCAAGACCGCCTGGGTTTGCTGCTGCGTCAACTCCGCCATCAGCCGTCCCACTTGGTCGGCCAATGCCGGCGTGGCCAGCCGCGCCACGATCCCCAATGCCTGCTCCAACGGAAACAACCCCGGCATCGCCGGCTCGACCGCCTGATACACCACGCGCCACAAGCGGATGGGGCCGAACAAACAGAAGAGGTCTCGCGGCGTGCGGCGATTGCGACGGTACTCGTCCAGTCCGATCCGCAGCCGCGTCGGCAGCAGCTTCACTTCCGGCGGTTCCACCCGATTGTAGGCCAACTCCACCAGCCGCCGCCCGAGTTCCCACAGCGTGCCTGCCAGGGACCGCTCCAGCCGCCAGGCGGCCAGCGGCGTCACCGGACGCCGCAAAAAATCGTCGTAAGCGAGCCACCAGCACGATCACCAGCGGCAGCAGGGCCTCCAACCATTCGTCAGGAACTTCTTCCAGCAAGCTTGCCAACCGCACGCGAGCCGAGATAATGGATTCTTGTTTCATAGGGCGTCCTTTCCATAGTGTGGGGTCATCACAAAAAACCATACTATGTCGAAAGGACGCCTTTTTCACCAAGACCACTTTGCGGCCAGGCAAGGCCGGTCGAAACCGTTGACGAGTGGACCTCCATCATTCGCAAGGAGTAGCCTCAAGTCCCCGCTCTTTCGCAGGCCCCGAGCCTGGAAATCGCCGCGTTTACGTGCTACCTGCGTGACTGCACCCGGCCCAGGTGGTGGCCGAACTGACCGAGGATTTCGTCAAGGAGATTCATCTTCCA
>CAYZNA010000604.1:0-1921 GCA_964478665.1 uncultured Anaerolineales bacterium | reverse complement strand
AGGCTGGCCGCAAACCCGAATACAACACCACGCTGACAGGCGCGCCCTGACAGCGCGCATGCCGCGCCTGTGGCGCACGCTCTCCAGCGTAATGCCGCAAGCTTTTTCGGAACCGAATGTGGTGCTCGCATCCGATAGTGCTCAGAGTGAAGATTGGCCATCAGGTCATCGGAGGTCTCCAAGTGCCTTCCGGCAGGGTTGAGGCGGTGAGATCTGGCAATGGCGTTTCCGCCATTGCCGAGCCAGCGCAAAGAGCAGGATGTCTTTGTGCGTTGCGTGGGCCGGATGGGTGCGATCCATGCGGCCGCGGCCCTGCGTCTGTCCTACGCAGATCCAGTTGGCGGCGCGATAGCGGGTGCCGGAGTAGCGCGGGAACGCCACAGTACCGAGAGATGGCCCCTTGCCGAAGGCCAGTTCCACAAGGGCCCCGCTCCTGGTAGGCAGCGGCTTGCAGCACCGTGAAATTCACATCAACCCAGGGCATCGGCTACGCCTTGCGCTTCGGGAAAACCTGAGGTCGGCCCCATACCGCCCTGGGGTAGGAAGGCCGCTGGCCATGGCGCTTGGGGAGTTTGGCTTGGCCCACGTAGTACATCATCCGCTCCCACAGTTGTCTGGCTTCTTGCGCATCCTGGGCAGCGGCAATCAGCGGGGCAAACGTATGGATCACGTTTCGCACCCGGGTGAAGCTGAAAGCGCGTGGCGGCAGACCCACTGCCTGGGCTGCCAGACAGGTGACCGCACGCACCAGATTGTAGGCCAGCATGGCCACATCGATTTCTTTGGCCACCATCTCCGGCGTGGTGCAGGTCAACTGTTCCAGCTCCAGCGTGCCCTTCAAGCTGCGCAGATCGGTTTCGATGTTCCAGCGATGGCCGTAGAGGTTGATGATCGACCCTGGCTTCCCCTCCAGAGTGGTGAACACAGCCAGCAGAAACGGTTCGCTGCCGTTGCTGGGCTGGACTTGGCGCACGATCAGACGCCCGCTTACCGAGGCCTCGGCGGGCAATTCGGGATGATTCCGGCGGTCGTCCCGGCTGGGTTTCCACAGCAGGCGCCGGTCGATTCCGTCCCGCAACGGCCCCCCCGCCAGGTATTGCGCTCGTACGGTGGTCAAACGCAGCACCACGGGATGGCCGCGCCGGTCCGCCGCATAGGCCACGGAAAACACCCCGCCGTTAGCATCCCACACCACCACCGCTCCGCTCGGCAGCCGGTCCAGGGCTGGTTCCAGCAAGCCTTGTTCGCTGACCGCCTGGGGGCCGTTCATGGGTCCCCACTCCGGGCGCATCGCCAAGCCCGTGTACAAGTCGTGCGCCACCAACATCCGGATCAGCGGCCAGTGCGCTTCGCCGTGCTGATTGGACCCCGGCGGATAGGCCGCGCACAAAGCTTCACTGTGGGGCGAGCGCAGGGACGTTCCGTCGAAGAAAAAGGCGCGCTGCCCGACTTCTGGCACACCCCCCTGAGCTGTTCCGTTAACTGCTGGAAGACCCCGTCGAAACACTGTTCCACGATGCTCCTCGGCAATGCCTGACGCGCGTTGTTGTACGAACCCGTGTTGCTGGACAGGCCCGGCTTGCGACCATCCGGCCCCACCTGCAGCCGCTTGCACGGCTGGGGCCAGAAACTGGCCGGCAGACCACGCAGCAACTCCAACACGGCCGTCTCCAGCGTCCCGCCTCCCTGCAATCGCTGGGCGATCATCAACCACATCACCACCGCGTGGTTGTAGACCCGATTGTTCTCGCGAAGCTTCTCTTGTTGCCGTAGCTGAGCGAAAAACTCGGCCGGCAACAGCCGTTGATACAACGACAACGCGTCCGCGGGCGAGGCTCCCGGATAAGCCTCGGTCACGCCCTTCGCTTCGGCACAGGTGCCCGCTTGGGAAACTAAAGAGCCATCTATCAGACTATAGCCA
>CAYZNA010000603.1:0-1931 GCA_964478665.1 uncultured Anaerolineales bacterium | reverse complement strand
CCACCCACCCCGCCAGCACCCGCGTCTGGCCGGCCCTCAACAGCGCGTTGGCCGCCCCCTGCATCAGCGCCGCCGCAATCTCGTAGTGTTTCCCGGCAAGGGCGTGGTGAATGGCGCGTTCGGGGTCGCTGCGGGCGTGGTACCACTCGCTGGCCCGGCGATGGTATTCGCCGGCCAGATCGGGCTGGGTCTCCTGCAGGCGCGTTCGCTGGAACTGCGCGAACATCTGGTGGTAGCGATACACCGGCTCGCCGTCCACGTCCACATGGCCCAGAAACAGGTTGTCGCCCTCCAGCATCGCCAGCATCTGCCCGGAATCGCGGCGCAACAGCAGCGAGTCTACCGCCGGCGGAGTCATCTCCTGCAACAGGGCGGATCCCAGCAGAAATTCCTGGACCTCTGTGGGCTGGGTCTCAAATACCTCCTGGGCAAAGTAATCAAACAGCGCCGGCGCAGTGCGCGCCCGGTTGAGCGTCTCGCGTACCCCCTCGTACAGCAGGCGCGAAGACATCAGGATGCCGATGATCCAGCCGTCGGTGTGCTCCGCCAGCGAACGCGCCTCGGCCTCCGGCAACTCCAGCCGGTGGTTCTGCTTCACCAGCGCCCGAATCTCCTCCGGCCGGAAGCGCAACATCTCTTTGGAAACTACGGCGATGTTCTGATCCAGAAACAGGCTGGTGGTCGGCAGGCCGTACACCGACCGGCTGGCAATCACCAGCCGCAGTTGCTCCGGCAGATCCTCCAGCAGAAACTCCATGAAGTGGGTGATCTCGGCATCGCGGGCGACGTGCTGGAAATCATCCAGAAACAGCAGGGTAAAGTCGTTCAGCGCCGTTTCGGCCGCGTTCAAAAACGAAACTGCCAGCCGGCGCGGGTCCGGGCGGCCTGCCTGCTCGCCGAACAGCACGTAGTCGGGCGGAAAGTCGGGGTTGGCCCGCCGCAGGCTGGCTGCCAGATAGCGGCCAAACCGCGCCAGGTCAATGTCGTCGTCCCCGATGCTGTACCAGGCGATACTCGCATCCACGCTCCCGGCAAACTCGGTCAGCAGGGCGGTCTTGCCGTAGCCAGCATCCGACGTGACCAGCAGCAGCTTGCGATGGATGTTGGCGTGCATCAGCGCCAGCAGCCGCGACCGCAGCAGCAGATCGCGCGAGCGCGCCGGCGGGCGGATGCGAGTGAGGATCAGGGGAAGTTCAGGAGTCACGGGCGGCAATGGGTTCACACTCAGCCGGACCGGCAAGATGTGTGCGAGCAACGGGGGCGCAACGCTTGACCAGCCTATAATACACCCTCTGCGGCGTGGGGCAACCTGGGGATTCCCCTACTCAGGACGACAGCAGGCGAGGGGATGCCCCCTCGCCCGGACCGGCGCCTGAACTTGCCGCCGTTTCGTGTCTCAGCGAGCGGGCGGGGGCCTGCGCCGGGTCCCCGCCAGTTGCGCGTATGCGCCGCGCCACGGTTGCCCCAGAGTGTTGCGTTTGGGCAACTTCACCGAAGCCATTTTCTGGCTCAGGGTAGCCATAGAGGCCCCAACGCTATTCCAATCGTCCCTTGCCAGCGCGTCAGCCAGCCGGTCCGCATGCACCGCCGCCCAGCCCCACTGGCTGCGAAACTGGTCCGCTTTGATCCAATAGTCGCGCTTCTCCCACGCTGCCACGGTCACATCAATCGTCGCGTGCACCTGCCGCAGGGCCAGCACCAGAAACGCCACCATATCGCGCGCTTCCGCGTCCACCTGCTGGCGCCGGGCCAGTTCGCGCATCGTGATGACGATTACGCGGCACATCTGCGCGCGCTGCTTGCCGGCGCTTTCCGAGTTAATGATTCGACTCAACCCCGGCCTCCACAAAACAGGTATAGTTCTCCAGATAAGGGCCAGACCGACGCGGTCTTCAAGACCGCGCCGGTCTGGCCTGCACAACGGAATCCCA
>CAYZNA010000602.1:1260-1937 GCA_964478665.1 uncultured Anaerolineales bacterium | reverse complement strand
ATAAACACCCGTTCCCGTAAGTGTCTGCAGGCAAAGTAGAGAGCAACAGTCCGATTTTCCTTCTTCGGGCCCCGGACTGTTCTCCGTGAGAATATCCCCCTGAGGCGTCAGGGTGGCCGTTAAAGTTTTGCATCCTCGCGCGGCTTCGCGGGCTGATAGAGCGCTTTGCCGATCGGCATGCGTCGCCAGGGATGATTCGGCGCAGGTCGACGTGAGCCGTGCAACTGGGCCGGGGAGGTCAGCGGGGCCGGGGTGCTATTCAACCGGGCCGGTTCTTCGCCCGTGAGTGCTTTGACCGCGGCGACTGGAACTGTTTCGACTGGCACTACCTCAGTCAGCCGCCGCGCCGCAGACGCTTCCTGGCGCTTGCGGCGGCGTGCGGCGCGCTGCGCCGCCTCCTGTCGACGCAAGTGGGCCACAATCTGCGGCCAGGTTTCATCCCAGCGGTCATTACAGACAATGTTGCGCAAGGCCAACAGGGGGTCGACGTGTGGGCGCGCCCAGTGCATCCCGGCGCCCTTCAAGCGGGCTTCGACGACCACCTTGTTGCCACTCTCCGTGGCACCACTGCCAATCGGCCAGCCTTGCGCCTGAAAGGTGGGATATTGCATCTGCGACTGGCGTTTCTCCAGGTAGGCCAGAGCCTCTGGCAATGCCAGGGCCTCGGCCCCCGGGTG
>CAYZNA010000602.1:0-1185 GCA_964478665.1 uncultured Anaerolineales bacterium | reverse complement strand
AGGGCGTGCAAGCGGGTCTTGAGCCAGGCCGCCAGTTCCGGCGTATCCGCCCCGAACGTGGCCTGGCCGATCTTCCCCACGTAGCCGCCCGCATGAGGGAAGTCCAGAATACGCACCGCGTCCGGGCGGTGATAGTCCACCAACCCCTGCAACCACTCCGCCCCGTCCTGGACGGCCCCCACTTGCCCGGCGTTTTCAACGCCCCGGCGCCGGGTTTCCACCAGGGCCAGGCGGCTAAAGGTGTCGGCCTCGGCCAGTCGCGAGAAGTAGGACAGGTTGCGGGTATGCACGACCCACTCGCCGCGCCTGGCGTCCAGCACCGGCTCGCCCACCTCGCCAATCACCAACGTTTTGACCTCGGCCCACTCCCCACCCACCAGGGGTGCAAAGGCCCCGTCGGCGCTCAAGTACTGCTTCGACGGCCCGGGCGGTGCCAGCGGGGCTTCGCGCTCCAGACGCTCGACCGCTGCGCTCTGCAGCGCGACCTGCGCGGCGCCGGCCGCCTCCGTGTGCCGCCGGACGTAATCTTCGTTGACCGCCACACGCGTGAACGCCTCCAACATCGCGGCCGCTTTCTCAAAGGGCATCCACGCTCCCAGGCGCGTCAGCTGTTCCTGCAAGCGTGGCGTCAGACAGCCCGCCAGCAATTGCAGCTCTTCATCCAGGGGGAAAAAGCCCGGTGTGGCACACCGGGCAGACCCCGTACTCCCGTTGCAGCGTCAGGCTTTGGCCACCGTAGGTTTGCACCTGATGAGGATGTTTGCCCCGCGCTTGCAACCCTTTGCCACACTCGGGCCACTTCGGGGCCGCGGCCTCTGCCGCTCGATCCCAATCGGCGGCGGCACTGGCCAGGGCCGCATCTTCTAACATCCGCGCCCGCAGGCGCACCAAACGCTCATCCAGGGCCGCTTCGATTTCATGCAACGTCGCCCGCGGATGTTGGAGCCGCCACTCCTTCATTCCGCTCAACACTTCTTCGCTCAACTCGTGCCAGTGCTGGTCAAAGTCTGTTCGCATGGTAGCCTCCGGGTCAAGGGGAGAATGCCCCGATCTTACCCCATTTGCCCGCCAGGTCTTGCAAAACTTTAACGGCCACCCGAGGCGTCAAAGCCTCTTGCCCCGGCCCGGCGTTTAATGCTACACTGCCCCCAACCGTCGCTGACCAGGCACTCCGAGGATGAGCCA
>CAYZNA010000601.1:0-1938 GCA_964478665.1 uncultured Anaerolineales bacterium | reverse complement strand
ATCTGTTTATCAGGCAGCTCTCGCCCATGAGTTCGAACTCCGTGGTATCTCCTTCCAGCCACAAGCCAAACTCGAAGTGCATTACAAGGGCGTCATTGTCGGAGACTATCGCGCCGCGGAATGTGTCAATGGTTTGAGACAACTCATTTCAGGATTTAGTGTCGAATCGGGCTGTGGAAAAGTGGACGGAAAGAGCACCGCCCACTTTTCCACAGCTCCTACGACGACGGCGCCGGCGGCTCGCTCCCTTCCGCCTTGGGTGGGTTGATCCAGACGGCCTCAGGCAACTGGGGTGGGTGGGGCAATCCCTGAACAAACCGCTCGGGATGGGCGGCATACGCCGCCTGGAGGACCTGCTGACGGGCGTCCAGGATGGCGGGCGCACGGCCATAATGGACCGCCGCCGGGGTCAGCAAGGCAATCCCGGTGTGATGGTGCTCGTGGTTATACCACTGGAAGAACTCCCGGGCCCAGCCGCGGGCACCTTCCTGGCAGCCGAAGCGCTCTGGGTAGTCTGGCCGATACTTCAACGTTTTGAACTGCGCTTCCGAAAACGGATTATCATCGGAGGTGTGCGGCCGGGAGTGGCTTGGGGTCACACCCAGGTCGGCCAAGAGCTGCGCCACCGTTTTCGAAGTCATCGCGCTGCCGCGGTCGGCGTGCAGGGTCAACTGCGCCGGTTGGATGCCCTGTTTGGCACAGGTCTGGGCGATCAGTTCCTGCGCCAAGGCGGCTGACTCGCAATCGGCAATCAGCCAGCCGGGGACATACCGGCTGAACACGTCCAGGAGCACGTACAGGTAGTAGTAGGTCCACGTCACGGGCCCACGCAGTTTGGTAATATCCCAACTCCACAATTGGTTGGGTTGCGTGGCCAGCAGTTCGGGCTTGACGTAGGCCGGGTGGCGTAGTTGGTCGCGCCGTTCGCGGACTTCGGCCTGTTCGTCCAGAATCCGGTACATTGTGCGCCATGAGCACCAGTAGACTTGCTCGTCCAGCAAGGTGGCATACACCTCCCGTGGGGCGCAATTCTGAAAGCGCGCGCTGTTGAGCAGCGCCCGTACCGTGGCGCGCTCTTCCGGGCTGAGGGCCCGCGGATGGGGGGTGGGGGGCGTGGGCGGCCCCGGCTCCGGTGGCGCTGCGGAGCGATGCCGATACAGGCTACTCCGCGGCACGCCAAGGGCCTGGCAGGCCCGTGCCACCCCCACCGTTTCGGCTAAGGCTTGGACGGTGTGCATTAGCCCGGTTCGCCGCTCTGGGTCGGGTGACTGTTCAGCCCAAGCAGTTGCGAGAGTTTTTTTTGGATCTCCAGGACCGTTTCCGCCTGCTCCAGCCGCGTGCGCAACTGCGCATTCTCCCGCTGCAAGCGCACCAGCTCCTGGTCCTGCGGGTCGGGCTGCGGCCCGCGGGGGTGGGGAGACAGCCCGGCCAGTTCGCCCTGTTCCCGTTGGCGCCGCCAGTCGCTCAGATGCGACGAGTACAGTCCTTCCCGCCGCAACAGCGCCCCAATCTGGCCGGCCTGGGTGCAGGCCTCGACTTCTTGCAGGATGCGGCGCTTGTACTCAGCGGTAAACTGCCGCCGCTGCGCTTTCGGCACCACTTCCGGATCCGGGACAGCCGGTGGTTGACTGCCGTTCGGACTCACTGACGGTGTTTGGTTGTGAGACATGTGCTTTACTCCTTCACTCGCTACAGTAAATTATGGACGGGTGTTGTCTCACCATTATAGTCACAGAGGGGACAGCGCCTTCGGCGCTTTCTATCGCCGCAAAAAGAGCCAGTTGGGGCCGATGCAAGCCCTTGTCGCAACTGCCCATAAGATCGCTCGCTCGGTCTACTTCATGCTCAAGAACAAGGCTGAATACAAAGACATCGGCGCAGTTGCCTACGAGCAGAAGCAAAAAGACCGCGAGTTGATCTACCTCCGGCGCAAAGCCG
>CAYZNA010000600.1:0-1946 GCA_964478665.1 uncultured Anaerolineales bacterium | reverse complement strand
TACGAGGCAGTCGCCGCCGCCAACGCCGCCAAATCGCAGTTTGTCTCGGTGGTCACCCACGAGCTACGCATCCCCATGACCTCCATCAAAGGCTACACCGACCTGCTGCGCGGCGGCATGGTCGGCCCGATCAACGACCAGCAGCGCCAGTTCCTCGAAACCATCCGCAACAACGTGGAACGCATGAACGCCCTGGTCTCCGATCTTTCCGACATTTCCCGCATTGAGACCGGCCGGCTCAAGGTAGAGATCGGCAGCGTGGCGGCGGCGGAAGTGGTCCGCGAGGCCGCCGCCGCCCTGGCGCCCCAACTGGAATCCCGCGCCCAAACCCTGACCCTGGCCCTGCCCGAGAACCTGCCCCCGGTCCGTACCGACCCCGGCCGGCTGGCGCAGGTGCTGGCCAACCTGCTCAACAACGCCAACAAATACACCCCCAACGGCGGCCGCATCCGCGTGGAGGCCGAAGCGCAGCCGGACGCCGTGCGCCTGAGTGTGAGCGACAACGGCATCGGCATCAGGCCGGAGGAGCAGCCGCAAGTGTTCAGCCAGTTCTTCCGCTCGGAGGACCCGGCGGTGCGCGAACAGCAGGGCTGGGGGCTGGGGCTGAGCGTCACCCGCCGGCTGGTGGAGTTGCTGGGCGGGCAGATCGGTTTCAGCAGCCGGCCGGGGCAGGGCAGCGTCTTCTGGTTCAGCCTGCCGCGCGCGCAGGAGGGAGGCAAAGCTACCCATGGCTGATCTCAAACCCGGCAAACGCTACCCGCTATTGCTCTACACCCGGCTGATGGCGATGTATCGCTGGGCGGCCCTGTGGCTGGCCGCGCTGCTGGCGCTGATCGGCTGGCTGGCGCCGGCCGGCGCCATTGAGATCTTGCCGCCCGCGGCCGAGGGCTGGGCGTGGGCCGGCGCGGCGGTGAGCGCGGCCTACTTCCTGTTCACCCTGTACGGGCGGGCCATGGCGAGCGTGCAGTGCTGGCCGGATCACATCCGCGTGCAGACCGGAGTGTTCCAACTGAAAATCTCCTACGCCCGGCTGCGCGCCATTCGCCCGGTGGATTTTAGCCAGCTCTTCCCGCCCTCCAGGCAGCCGTGGAGCCAGCGCCGCTTTCTGGAGCCGTTCTTTGGCCAGACCGGGGTGGGGCTGACGCTGGCCGCCCTTCCGCTGGACGAGCGGCTGTTGCGCCTGTTCTTCAACCGCTATATGTTCCTGCCCGACCGCACCGGCTTTTTGCTGCTGGCGAAGGACTGGATGGAACTGAGCAAGGAGATCGGCTCGTACCACGAGGCCTACCTCACCCGCCGGGCGGAAGCCCGCAGGCGCCCGGGCTTCAACCCCAATCCATTTGCGAAGTAAAGGGCGGCCCGGCCCGGAGCGCGAGGCTCAGGGGTCGGGCCTTTTGTGTATTTGCCCGGGTGGGGCATTCACCCCGCCCGAGCCGGGGTCAGGCCGGGCCGGTTTTCGGCCTCGGTCGCCGCGTGGCAGGTCGAGCGCGCGAGGCCGCTACAGAGAACTCTCCAGCGCGCCGATAACCCGGAGATACGCTTCCAGTCGTGCGACAAATCGCCCGGCTTCTATCAGCCGTTCGCGGGCGATTTCCGCCGTGACCTTTGCCCGGTCGCTGTAATCGCTCTCTTCGCGGGTTTTGCGCAGGCGAGTATAGATGCGCCCGTACTCTTCCTCGATTTTCCCGGTCTTCACCCACATCTCGCCAAATGCCGAGTGAACCCCGGAATGTTTGGCCCGCACAAGGTCTTCCGTCAGGAGCAGGGCAGTGGTGATCAGGAAGGCGGCGTAGTATGCGCGGGACGCGGCAATGCGATACAGTCCGTCCCGGATGAGATTGCGCGCGGCTTGAAGTTCCTCGTGAGCGCGGCTCACCCGCAGTTCTACAACTTGGACTTTTGACAAAAAGTGAGAACTGCCTCAAACTAGAGGCATGAACCACGAC
>CAYZNA010000599.1:0-1958 GCA_964478665.1 uncultured Anaerolineales bacterium | reverse complement strand
CTTGATCCCTTGAGGGTACTTGCCGTGATCGAGTTCGGCACGGACCTGCAATCGGGTCCTCGTTGTTGTCGCCGCGATCAGGTTGACAATCACCTGGTGGCTCACCAGAGGTTTGCCGCGCCAGTTTTGGCTGATGAACGAGAACAGCCGGTGCTCGATTTTGTTCCACTTGCTGGTCCCCGGCGGCAAGTGGCAGACCGATATTTCGAGCCCTGTCTCGTTGGCCAGGTTTTGTAACTCCAGTTTCCAAAGACGGACCCTAGGTCTCAGACCGCATGAAAAGGTTCTATATCGGTTGGCTGTGATCGATTGAATCGTCTTGCGGCCAGATAGCGAGCGAGTTTTCGGGTGGCCCCGTCACGGTTTCCCGGAGGGGCGGCCCTTGGACCCGTCTTGACGCGCGCACGGAGGCGGTTATGGCGTGCTTCTGCCGCGAGGCCGGGGCCACGACTCGATGCGGAATGGCCCGGGATGCTACGGCGAGCGTCGGCGCGGCGGCTTTTCGTAGTGGAAGGTCTGCCGGGCTCTGTGCCGCGTGAACCGCCAGTTGATCGTCGTTCGCGCGCGATTGGCTTGGCGGTTCCAGGCCTTGGTCTCCCGCTGCAAGAGGCTCAGATCCGAAATCCGCCGCTGGCCCAGACATTGCCGGGAGTACATACTGAGCTCGATCTCCGCCTGGTCGAGCCAACTCCCGTGCTTGGGGGTGTAGTGGATGGTGAACCGGTCCCAGATCTCGCCGCCGATCTCGGCGCCGTAGAGATCCGTGAGCGACTTGCGGCAATGAGTGTTCAAGTTGTCCATGACCAGGTGGATCGTTTGGGCTTTCGGGTACTGAAGCGCCAGATGGTAGACGACTTGGGCGAACTGAAACGCCGAACGATCGGGGGTGGCGGTGGTAAAGTGCCGACCGGCTTTCGGTTCCACCACGCCAAATACATTGGCGGTCCCGCACCGTTTGTATTCGTTGTCCCGTTTGGCCGCCTTGCCGGGTTTGGCGGGAATCGGCGCGCGCACGTCGGCGTGCAGAGAAACCGGCTTCTCATCCAGGCAAACCACCGGTTCCGCCGGATTGTAGGGTTTCTCATACACGGCCAGCACGTCTTCCATCCTTTGGATATAGTCAGCGTTTAACTCGGCCACGCACCACATTTTTTTCCCGCCACGGCTTCAAGTCGTGGCTTTCGAGCAGCACCCGAATTGTCTCCCGTCCGACGCGGGGGACCAACTTGCGTTTGACCGCCTCCTTCGCCACGAGGCGTACCGTCCAACGCGCCCGGCCTTCCGGCGGATCACTACACACCATGGCGATGATGCGTTGCTTCTGCGAAGGTTCCAGTAGTTGCCTCGCCCCGGGCCGCTGCTTCTCATACAGCGCCGCGTCCAAGCCGCCTGTGTTGTAGCGATGGGCGATCTCGCGGATCGCTTTCGCGGTTAAAGGAACCGTCTGCGCCACGTGGGGCGCCGTGACCCGGTCGGCCAGCAACCGCAGCGCCAGCGCCCGCAGCACCACCCGTACCTGCTGAACTCCGCCGCGTAACAACTCTCCGAGTTCAGCGAGATCTTGGGCCTTAACTTGGATCGGGACAGGGCGACGCGCCATGTCTCCAGTATGCGCCAGAACATTTTCAGATGGAAGTGTTTTATAGCACTTTTTCAGGCGGTCTGAGACCTAGTCCCGTCTTCTGTCAGCGGTTTCACACTAGTTCACCGGTTCCGGTTTTCCCGTCGCTTCTCAACAGGTTTTCCACACTACAGTTCGCCATCTTATTGATTGAATAGGCAACAAAAATTGTGGATAACAAAGCCTGGATGGCCCTACCTTGTTTGCAGAAGCTCCTTGTTGTGCCAGACTTAGGTTCGCGTAAGGATTCCGCCGATTGCGGCGCCACGTGGAGAAACCAATGATCAATGCTCTTTCCTGTGCACATGGGGTGGAAGATATGGCCGAGATGTACTGC
>CAYZNA010000598.1:0-1961 GCA_964478665.1 uncultured Anaerolineales bacterium | reverse complement strand
CGGTCGTTCTTCTGGTCATGGATGCCACCACCGCCCAAAACGGCTTTTCTCAAGCGCTCGAATTCACGAAGGCCGTCGGAGTCGACGGCATCGTGCTCACCAAACTCGACGGCACCGCCAAGGGTGGTATCGTCCTCGCCATCGCCCACACACTCAAAATTCCCGTCGAATGGATCGGTGTCGGTGAAACCCTCGATGCTCTTGAGACTTTTGATCCAGATGAGTTCGTCGAGGCGTTGTTCGCCTAGAATTCTGTTAACCTCTCCCTTGAAGGGAGAGGCCGGTTCGATGCGCTCTTTGCATTGAACCGGGTGAGGGTAAAATCCTCGTGGGACTGAAACTCACATTTTGTACCATCGGCTAACCCTGCGCCTCATGGATCGACGATCACATGGATCGACTGCGGGGGTTATTGACTCAACTGTGCCTTTGGGAGAGCGATCCACCGCGGGAAATGCCTGGCCTGCCCGAATCGTTATTCACCATAACACCCTCGTGGAGGGCGGGCCTACTGGTGAGCCCCCTCTAAAACCTCAGGGTGATGTCCGATCTTTCCTGTAAAAACGAAGGGGTGTAAACTCCTGTTGGAAGTTCAAAACCGGGGTCCGTTGGACGGCCCCAAAGCAGGAGGATACACCCATGCGGAGAGTAGCACCGAGTCAACGAATGGAGCAAGCGTTTTGTGAGGACGTTTTGGCCAGCGGCGATCCTTTGGGCGAGGCGGCACGTCGGGGTGCGCAGCTGCTGTTGCAGAAAGCCCTGGAAGCGGAGATTGATGAGTTTCTGGGTCGGGGTCGGTACGAACGCAGTACCGATGGTGCGCTGCACGGGTATCGTAACGGATATGAACCCAAGACGGTCCACACCGCGGAGGGCAGCCTGACCCTTCAGGTACCCCAAGTCCGGGATAGTCTGGAGCCGTTTGAGTCGGCGTGGCTACAGGCGATCGGGAAGCGATCTCAGCGCCTGTTGGAGCTGATCCCGGCGTTGTATGTCAAGGGCATGAGTCAGCGGGACATCGAGGCGGCGCTGGTGGAGATGCTGGGGGTGGAAGGAACCGGTCGCAGCGTCATCACCGAGCTCTGCAAAGAGCTGCGGCCGCAGTTTCGCTCCTGGCAGCAGCGGGACCTCTCCGGACTGGATGTGCTTTATCTGTTCCTGGACGGGGTCTACTTGAAACTGCGTCCCGAGGACCGCCGGGCGGTGGCGGTGTTATGCGCCTATGGCATTCTGGCCGACGGGCGCAAGGTCCTGTTGCATCTGGAAACCGGTGATAAGGAGAGCACCGCCTGTTGGGAGGGTTTCCTGGAGGATATGAAACAGCGGGGGCTGGACGATCCGCTGTTGGTGGTGATCGATGGCAATGCGGGATGTCGCAAGGCCGTGCGGCGCAAGTTCTCGGGGTCTCTGGTGCAACGCTGCCAAGTCCACAAGATGCGCAACATCATGTGTAAACTGCCCTCGGTGGCGCGTCCCACGCTGAAGCGGTTGATCCAGAAGGCGTTCACCGCCGCGACGTATGCGGAGGGGCTGGCCCAGGCCCGCGCGATCATTGGCCAGTATCAGGAGGCGTTTCCGGCGGCGATGAAGTGTCTGGCCCAGGACCTGGAAGAGTGCCTCACCGCGCTGAAGCTGCCGCTGGCCCACCGGGTGCAAACACGGACGACCAACCTTCTCGAGCGGCTCTTCGGTGAAGGCAAACGGCGCACCAAGGTGATTCCGCGGTTCCAGTCGGAGACGAGCGGCTTGACGTTGCTGTATGCCGTTCTCCTCGATGCGTCGGAGAACTGGCGTGGGGTGCGGATGAACGATGTCCTCCGGAAGCGGCTGGTGCAGATGCGCACGGATCCCAGCAGCGACTGGAGCGATCCGGACACCCAATTGCTGGCCGCGTAGAGAAAAGAAGACCATGCAGGGGGTACACACTCAGGACGCTTTTACAGGAAAAAAAGGACTTGACC
>CAYZNA010000597.1:0-1970 GCA_964478665.1 uncultured Anaerolineales bacterium | reverse complement strand
GGGCAACCGGGCGTGGATGTCAGGCGCGGCGATTCGTCCCATCGCGCAGGCGGTGGTGGCCGACCTGGTGACGCGTTTCGGCAGGCCGGTGGTGGGCACGGGCGGCATCGTTTTCGCTGAAGAGGCGGTGGAGATGACGATGGTGGGGGCGACGGCGTTGGGAGTCTGCACCGCACCCCTGCTGCGCGGGCTGGAGTGGTTCGGCAAGACGGCCGAGAAGCTGAGCGCCTGGCTGGACGAACGTCGCTATGCGGACCTCGCCGATGTGCGCGGCCGGGCGTTGCCCCACCTGCATCCGGTCGAGGACACAAACCGCCTCTCCTTTGGGTTCGATCCGCTCAAGTGTACGTTGTGTGATCTGTGTGTGGTGCTCTGTCCGTACGAGGCGCGGCACATGACGGGGGAGAAGCCGAAGACGCCGGGGCTGGAGCAGCTTCTGGATGAAGACCGTTGTCGTTACTGCGGCCTGTGCGTGGAGGTGTGCAAGCCGGCCGCGTTGACCTACGGCAATTGGCCGCGCGCTCCTTCACCGGAGGGGGGAAGTCAGTATGCGTTGTCGCCAGTCCGCTGACCGGTATCTGTGAGGATTATGCAAGATGAGGAACAGCATCAATCAGGCCGCCGCCGGCATGATCAAAGACGCCATCGCGCGCGCCGACGCGTTGTCCATCCGCGTGTCCCGGGCAACCTGCGGCGCGACGCTGGTAGATATGGGGTTGGGGTGTTCTGGCGGGTGGGAGGCGGGCCGAATTTTTGTGGAGGCCGGTCTGGGCGGGCTGGGGCGCGCAACGTTCGGGGCCTTTCCTGTGGGCGACAGCGTGCTGCCTTCGATCAACGTCTGGGTGGACGAACCGGTGATCGCCACGGTGGCCTCGCAGGCGGGCAACTGGAAGCTCAGCGAGGGTGAGTTTGCCGCCATCGGCTCAGGGCCGGCGCGCGCCATCGCGCACGAGGATGAGTGGTCCGCCTATGCGCATTACACCGACCAGGCCGATGAAGTCGTCGTCCAACTGCAGACGACGCGCGTGCCCGACGACGCGGTGTGCCGCCATGTGGCCGAGGCCTGTCGGGTTAGGCCGGAGAATGTCTACGTGGTGTTCGCTCCGACGGGCTGTCTGGTCGGGTCAATCCAGGTGGCCTCGCGGACGGTGGAGCAGGTGATGGTGAAGCTGCTGGTGCACGGCTTCGACATTCACACCGTGCGCGCGGGCTTCGGTGTGGCGCCGGTGGCGCCGGTAGCACGTGATGAGGGCGAGGCGATGGGCCGGGTCAACGACTGTCTGATTTACGGCGGCACGACAATGCTGTACGTGGAGACCGACGACGCCCCCGTCGAAGCTGCGATCAGCCAACTGTGCTTCGATGTACATGCCGGCGAGTTGTGGGGGTTGCCCTTTGCCCGCATCTTCGAGCGCTTTGGACGGAATTGGTTCCAGGTGCCGCCTCTGGTCGACTCGCCGGCGCGTGTGTTCATCAACAACTTGAAGTCGGGGCGCACCTTCGCTGGCGGGCAAATCTACGAGGCCGTCCTCCGGCAGTCGTTGTTAGGGAGGCCGCCGGCTTAAGGCCGTTCGAGGCGATGACGGAAACATCTGAGGTGGTTGTCATCGGCGGCGGGGTGATGGGGGCAAGCATCGCCCTACACCTGGCGCAGCGGGGCTTTGGCCGCATCCACGTGCTGGAGCGCGACACTCTGTGCGCGGGCAGTACGGGGCGGTCGGTGGCGAGTGTGGACCTGCTGAGCCAGCAGCTGTCCGTCGCGACGCTCCAGGTCCGCAGCCTGCACGCCTTTCAGCACTGCCTGGAGCTGTATGGCGACGAGTGCGGTTGGGTGCAGACGGGGTTCGCCGTGATCGCCGGGCCGGATTCGGCGGACGGGGTGCGGGATGTGGTGGAGGTGGTGGGCGCAGCCGGCGCCCAGGTCGAACTGCTGAGCCCGGCAGCCTACCGCGCACTGGACCCGGCCTGTG
>CAYZNA010000596.1:0-1978 GCA_964478665.1 uncultured Anaerolineales bacterium | reverse complement strand
GGGGGCGCGGCCCGCCCCCCGGCCCCTCACCCGATAGCGGGCCTGCTGCCCGTCGCCGACCATCTCGCCCTCCCCCCACTGCGACAGGTCCGCCCCCAGCAGCCGCTCGGAGGCCCGGACCATTTTTCTGCCCGCGGCCATCACCATTTTCCTCACCCCGGGCAGGGCGCTCAGCCCGACCGTGGCCAGCGCGGCCGGGGCCAGCAGCGCGGCCGGGAGGCGGCCGGCGTTCAGCGTGGCGGCCTTCCAGCCATGGCCCGGCACGCCGGGGGCCAGCTCCATCTGGTTGGGCGGGGAGGCGTAGAAGAACCAGACCGTGTTGGGGGCGGCTGGCCAGCGGCGGGCTGCGCCTCCCTGCCCCAGCGAAAGGGTGAAGGGGTCGTTCCAGAAGCCGAAGCCCAGGGTCCCGGTCGGGGCGGGGGAAGAGGCGCGGGCCAGCAGCCGCAGCCGCAGCGGCGGCCTCCACGGGAAGCGGGCGCGCGGCAGGCGGCGATAATCGTCCAGTTGTGCGTCGGCATAAGCTGGCGCGGGTGGCAGGGTCAGCCGCCACAGGCGGGCGTCGCCCTCCACCCGTCCGCCGCCAATCAACAGGGGTTCCATCTCACGAGGCTGCTGCACGGATCACCTGCCGCGTCAGGCGCAATCGGGTATAATGCCGGTATTCTACTGGAGGTTGCACAGGATGGAAATTACGTGGTATGGCCTGTCCTGCTTTCGCCTTACCGAACGCGGCCTGGCGACCGTGGTGACCGACCCCTTTGACGAGAGCATCGGGCTTAAACTGCCCCGGCTGAAGGCGGATATTGTCACCGTGAGCCATGACGCCCCCGGCCACAACAACCTGAAGGCTGTGAAGGGCGAATTCAAGGCGCTGACCGGCCCTGGCGAGTACGAGATTGGCGGCGTGTTCATCACCGGCATATCCACCGCGCGCAAGGGTGGGCAGGCCGCGCGAAACGGCGACACCAACACGCTGTACGTGTTCGATTACGGCGGCCTGTCGGTGGCCCACCTGGGGGATCTGGATCACGTGCCGGGCCAGCCGGAAGTGGAGCGGCTGGGGCCGGTGGACGTGGCGCTGGTGCCGGTGGGGGGCGGCGGCGGCCTGAGCGCCTCCCAGGCGGCTGAGGTCATCAGCCTGATCGAGCCGTCGCTGGTGGTGCCCATGCATTACAAGACCGACGCCAGTTTGCTCAAGCTGGATACCCTGGCCAGATTCCTGCGGGAGATGGGGCTGGGGGGGCAACCGGCCGAGGAAGCGCTCAAGGTGACTCGCTCCTCGTTGCCGGAGGAGACGCGCGTGGTGGTGCTGGAAGTCAAGAGTGCCTGAGCAGCCGGACCCTTTCACAGGGGCCAGTCTGTGCGGCGAAAAGGGGCGATTCTATGGCAATAAAACTGTTGATGAGCTGGGACATCCGGCCGGGCGAGGAGCAGGAGTATTTTGAGTTTGTGGTGCGCGAGTTCGTTCCCGGCATCCAGAAGCTCGGCATTCGGCCCACCGAAGCATGGTTCACTCAGTACGGCGAGGGCAGTCAGATTCTCACCGGAGGCATTACCGAGGATTTGCAGAGCATGCGCATGGCCCTGGCAACTGAAGAGTGGAGCACCTTGCGCGACCGGCTGTTGAACTATGTGACCAATTTCAACCAGAAGGTGGTGCAGGCCACCGGCGGCTTTCAGATGTGAGCGCCGCCGGGCGCGCCCTGCAGAGGACGCACAAAAAAGGCCGCCGGATTGCGATCCGGCGGCCTTTTTGATTTCGGCGGCATTCCCACGCCCGCGTCTGGTTGGGCTGAGGCGCGCCCCGCATGGGGATGCGGGGCCTACGGGGCCTGCGGGGCCTACGGGGCCTGCGGGGCCGGGGAGGCCTGCGGGGCCGGGGAGGCCTGCGGGGTCGGAGAGGCCTGCGGGGCCTGCGGGGCCGGGGAGGCCTGCGGGGCCTGCGGGGCCGGGGGGGCCTGCGGGGCCGGGGAGGCTT
>CAYZNA010000595.1:1750-1985 GCA_964478665.1 uncultured Anaerolineales bacterium | reverse complement strand
GATTTTCCACGAAACCGACCGCCTGCTAGAGGAGAAAACGCGCGGGGAAACTGGTGGGTTGGTCACGTGGCTTACACAACAGGCGTTCGGGCCGGCACAATCACTGGCTCTTCAACAAGGAGGCGAATTCATGAGAAAACTGAGCGAGGAACTACAGCGGTTAGCAGAGATTGCCTGGCAGAATGGACTGCGTGGCAGTTCACTGGAACGTAGCAGCCTGCTCTTTCCTTTCAAC
>CAYZNA010000595.1:367-1740 GCA_964478665.1 uncultured Anaerolineales bacterium | reverse complement strand
GGCGGATCGGCGGACAACGCAGCGCTGAAAGTGGCTGCCGCGCAAGACGTCTTCGACCATCTGGAGTGGATCGCGGACGAGCAGTACAAGCCGGGCCGCCGGAAGATGGAAGCCAGCCTGAATTTTGCGGAAGGCTGGTTCGAGAATGTGTTGCACGAAGTGTACGGAGGCAACGTGCGCAAGTTGCTGGCCGATGAGAAACTGCTGCGTTCGGCCTTCCTCTTCTACGTTCGCAGCCAGATTCCGCGCAAGACGCAGGACGCCGGAGGCAAAGCCGCCGATACTCCCGAAGCCGGGTGATTCCCCATTCTTTCCAGATCGACTCAGACAAGGAGACTACCTCATGTCCATCATTCAGAAATATGCCGGGCACTTTCTGCCCACTTACAGCAACTATCCACAGGGTCGCTACGTCAGCCTGCTGCTGGTGCGGCAAGTGGAATCGGAAGCCATCTTCCGCACCGAGGGCAGCGGCGAGCCGTTGAGCAAAGAATTTGTCCACGCCGGGGCGGGCGAGTCGGAAGTCATCCAGCGGGTGGTGATCAGCAAGCGCAAGCAGACCGCCGTCGAGCGGCGCACCGGGCGCGAACTGCTTCGGGCTTACGACTTGCTTTTTACAAAGGACGAGAAAAAAGGCGTTTGCTCGCTGAACCGGAACAATCCCTGCGAGCAGTGTATGGACTGCATGATCTACGGTTACGCCGCCGGGGGCGGGGGCGCACAGAAATCGCGCGTGGTCACGGACGACGCCTTCAGCCTGCACGCAACCTCGGTCGTCACCGCCACCAAGCAGTTCAACGCCCTGTTCGATAACAGCACTATGCGCGACCCGGAAAGCGGCGAGCCATCCCACAGCATTGGCACGGATGAGAACGTCAAACCGGAAACGCTCTTTCTGGACATCGAAACGCTGAAAGACCTGACGGCAGACGAGTTTCGTTACGCGCTGGGCAACGTGCTGCGCTCCACTCGCTACGGCGCGATCTCGTCTCGCATTGGCAAGGTTCGCAACCATCTGGCGGGCGTGATCCTGAGCGATTGCGAAGTGTTCAGCAATCTGGAACTGACGCAAACGACCTACGACCTGTTGCGGAACGGGGCCGCCGAGCCAGATTTTCCGCTGCGGGCAGAAACCGTTGTGGCGGCAGCGCGGCAGGCCGCTGGTGAACTCGCCGGACGAGTCGTCGGGCGGCTGACGGTGTTGAGCGCGGAGGAAGTAGCGGGGCTGATGGACGAAATCACTGCGCTGTACGGAGACGAGGCAACGGTCAAGGCTATGCTGGCAGCGGCGACGGGGATGTACGGGCCGCAGAAGTAGGAGGCGGGCCATGCACATCTACCGCTGCGAAATCACCCTGCTGGAGGCTACGTTC
>CAYZNA010000595.1:0-357 GCA_964478665.1 uncultured Anaerolineales bacterium | reverse complement strand
TCTTCAGCAGCCGCGAGGTGAGTAACACGTACTATACCGAGCCATTGATCGGAAACTACGCGCTGGCCTATGCCCTCGGCTTTGCGCAGTCTCCGTACTTCAACGACGGTACGATCTACTACGCCGATCACCTGGGCAAGTTGAATGCGAGCGGCTTATACGTCACCCCGGCCACTTTTACCGGCCAGACGCGCTTTGTGCTGGGGCAATTCAACGCGCAGGCCGACGCCTACTGGTACGCCTTTGCCAATAACGTGATTGTCACCCGTCCGGACGGTGCGTGGACGGAAAAAAGCGGTGCGGCGTGGTACGTGACGCGGCCGGGTGGGGAACGGCAAAAGGTCGGGATGGAAAACC
>CAYZNA010000594.1:340-1993 GCA_964478665.1 uncultured Anaerolineales bacterium | reverse complement strand
CACGGTTTCGCCTCCGGCCAGTTCGACGCTATGGGCGACGAATTCTTCACTCCGCCAATCGCCTTGGGGGAACTTGTGATCCGTCAGAATGGCAATCCCCTTCTTCCGCATCTGCTCGAACAACTCCGGGCTGTAGCCTTCCCGGTCGAACACCATGGTGAACCAGTGAGCGCGTGGATCGTCCGCCAGTCGCCGCTGTTGCTCCGGCGTCCTGGCCACGTTCACCTCCAGCCACGGAATCACATCCTGTTTGAGTGTGGCGATCAGCCCCGGGTCTACTTCCTTGTTCACGTATAGGAACGGCTGCCCGTCCATGGCGTTGACCCAGTAATCGGTCGTGGCACGCAGACACAACCGCTCGCGGGCCACAGAGTGGCGCGGCAAGGAGGTCTGGTCTCCGTGATACACGCGCACGTGGCCGTCGCAATAAAAATAGAGTTCCGTATCATTTTGCCGGGCAATCCATTCCCTGGCCAGTTCCGCATTCCAGCGCATGGCTCGTCCCAGGTCCTGGCACAGCAACTTCAGCTTGGCGCGCAGGGTCCGCACTTCCGGGATGCGATCCAACCCCAGCAGTTTGCCCCACTCCCCCGGCGCCTGATAACGCAGTTGTTCCAACGATCGGATGCGTGCCAGCGCCATCAACGCCAGCAACAGGAAGATGCTCTCGATGCCATAAAATCCGTTGGGCAGTTGGTAGAACTCAGGCGTACGGCGCAGCAGTCCCGCCGCCAACAGGGCCGGCAGCGCCAGCAACACTCCGCCTTGTGCTACATCGCAGGTGGCTTGAAACTCGACCGGCGCCGACTCCAGAACTCCCATCGCCGCAGCCACTCGTTCCAACGAACGCGTCGCTGCGTTTCCCATCGGGGCCTGGCTGTCGATCTGGCTGCGCTCGCTCTTATTGCTTAGCGGGCTTTCGCCGGCCTCGTTTTTTTTGGACCACGTCGCAAGCGCCCTGCGCGAATCGCCTGGTGCAGCGTGTTCGCCAACACCTTCAGTTCCTCCGCCACTTCCGGTATGCTCCGCCCTTCCTCCAGCAAACGCTGCGCTTGCTCCAGCACTTCTCCTTTCAGCACCGATGCCGAACTATGCCGCGGCTTCGCCTCGTAGAACCCCTTGGACCCGTGGTCCCGGTACAACTTCACATACCGCTTCACCGTGATCATGGGCACCCCAAACGTCTTCACGATCTCTTTCGGTTTTACCGTCCCGGCGGCGATCATCTGGCTCGTGAACATGCGGAAACTCTGCACGTCTGCCTCTGCATGCTGGAACACTGGCAGGTGGCCGTGGATGTACCATATCGTGCTCGCATCCTTCTGCACCGCGATTCGGCTGTTGATCTCCGTCACCCCAGCAGGGAATATCGGCAGTTGCAGTTGCGGCATCCTTCTCTCTTAACGCCTTTGCCGTCCATTCCGCAAATACATTTCTGGCTCATTCTGTTTTCACCGACCGTGGGAAGTTACTGGGCGAGATCAGGAGTTCTGAATCTATCGCGTTTGCTATAATGTCCTGGGCAGCTTGATCTGGCTCTCGTGGCAGACCTCGTGGTTGAACACGGCGAAGAACGGCTGGCCCGGACTGCGATTGCGGTAGTGTGCTTTTCGATTGCACTCGTCCCACGCGGTCTTCGGCACGGCGAAGTTG
>CAYZNA010000594.1:0-271 GCA_964478665.1 uncultured Anaerolineales bacterium | reverse complement strand
AACCGGTCGGCTTCATCCACCGCCATGCGGAGCACGGCATCTCGCAGGTGTTCCGGAAGTTCCTCCCACAGTAGCCAGGCGGCAAACGTCGCCTCCCATATCCAGAACGCCGACTGCCAGTGGTGTCCCCACGGCCGGCCTGAAGCGGTACGGCCTCCACCCGTGTGGTGTGTCCGGGTCAGCTCAGTAAGAATGCGAAAGACCGCCGCGCGAGTTTCCGATTCCTGTTCGCAACCGGCGAATTTCAAGCAGGCCGCGCCGGCCGCGGCCA
>CAYZNA010000593.1:0-1994 GCA_964478665.1 uncultured Anaerolineales bacterium | reverse complement strand
GACGAGCAAACCGGCGAGCCGTATCTGCGGCTGCCGGTGCCGTCGCCGGAGGTGCTCGAACAGGCACTGAACGCCTTCAGCACGCTGTTGCAGAGCTTGCGGAAGTAAGGGACCGCGCAAAAATAACCTGGTCAGTTTTTTTGGGTGCCATGCTTTCCTAGCGCGGCACCGCCGCAACCAAAAGGTTTGCAACAGGTGTTGCTCACATGAGTAAAGTGATGTTTTGCACCGACATCCTTACCCCTGGAGCAACACCATGCGTTCGTTTATCCAGAAGCATCAGGACAAAATCAAGGGCGTGCTCACGGGCCTCGACCGCATTCGCTTCCGCGGCACTCTCCGCGCCATTGCCCATGCCTGGGGACTCAAGCACTTTCTCCAAGCCACGGGTGTCCTGCTCAAGGACTTCAAGGACTATGCCCTCGACTGCACGCGACGCCTCCACCGCGCCACCGAACAACAGGCCAGGGACCACGGTCGGCCTTTTTGCTACTTGCCGCGCAGCACCACCAGCAAGGAAGACCTGGCCCGCCACATCGCGCAACGCGACGGCATCAGCCAAGGACTGATCGCCGTCTTCCGCACGGTGGAAAACTGCTGGTCGTTCGAGGTCGTCTCTGATCGTGTCAGCCGCGGTCCGCGTTTCTTGCAGTTGCGTGCCGGTCCGCGCAAGTGCCTGCACTACTACCATTACTTCCTCGACGCCGCGTTCGGACTCATGCATGCCCGCGTGCAGTCGTGGCTGCCGTTCACCATCCACGTTTGTCTCAACGGCCGGCAGTGGCTGGCCCAGCAGATGCAGTGCGCCGGCATCGGTCACCGGCAGCGCGACAACTGTTTCGTTCATGTGGACGACTTCGCCGCCGCCCAGCAATTGCTCGACCAGCAAGTGCGTTACGACTGGTCGACCCGGCTGGGGCAGTTGGCCTGACAGGTGCAGCCCGCCCAGGCTGCCCTCGGCGGGCGGCCCATCCCCTACTACTGGTCGGTGGATGAGAGCGAGTGGGCCACCGATGTGGCCTTCCATCGGGCCGACGACCTGGCGCGGCTGTATCGCCCGTTGGTCCGTTACGGCATCGACGGCTTGTCCAGCCGCGACGTGTTGCGTTTCTTGGGCCGCAAGCAACCGGAGCGTTGTCCTCTGGCCGCGGTGTGGTCCGATTACGAGGTCCGGCCCGAAGGCACGCGCATCAAACACCACGTCAACCACAACGTCCTCAAGATGTACGACAAGCAGCGGTCGGTGTTGCGGGTGGAGACGGTCATCAACAACCCGAAGGACTTCAAGGTCTACCGCACCGCGGAAGGCGACGACGCGGGACCCAAGGCGTGGCGGAAACTCCGCAAGGGTGTGGCCGACTTGCCGCGGCGCGCACACGTATCGCAGGCAGCCAACGAGCGCTACTTCGAAGCGTTGGCGGCCGTGGAGGAAACGACTCCCTTGGCCGAGTTGGCGGCGCGGGTTTGCCGTCGGGTGCGCTGGCAGGACACTTCGGTGCGCGCCTTGAACCCGTTGGCCGAGGAAGACGCGGCGTTGTTGACGGCGGTGAACCACGGGGAGTTTGCCGTGAACGGCTTTCGCAACCGCGACTTGCGACCCTTGCTTTATGGGGACCGGCCGGTGTCCGCCGCGGAACAGCGGCGCCGGTCGGCGGCGGTCACGCGGCAACTCCGGCTGCTCCGTGGGCACCATTTGATTCACAAGGTAGCCCATACGCACCGTTATCAGCTGAGTCCCGTTGGTAGGCGAATCATCGCAGCCCTATTGGCCGCCCGGCAAGCAGATACTGCCAAGCTGCTCGCTGCCGCTTAAAAAAATCTTCGCCCGCTGCGAAGAAACGGAAGGTTTGCATTGCGGATCGAGTCAAGGAACAGGGAACCTGCCACTCCCACCGCGAAAGCATGACGTCCCTGCAAAAACCGCATGCTTTCGCGGTGGGAGTGGACGGTAGTTTGACCCCGCAAAGGACCCGCGAAAGCATGGCACCCAAGAA
>CAYZNA010000592.1:0-2007 GCA_964478665.1 uncultured Anaerolineales bacterium | reverse complement strand
GACGTTCAGCCGTGCGTATAGCTCCTGCAGCGGCTGCGCCGGCTGGACGCCCAGCTCGGCCATCAAGAAGGCCGCCAGTTCCCGGTAGTGGCTGGCGGCGGCCGAGGGCGCCCCGCCGGCCACCAGGGCGTGCATCAAGCGCAGGTGCACGTCCTCCCGGTAGGGATCGAGCGCCAGGATGCGGCGGTAGGCCTCCTGCGCCGCGGCGTAGTCGCCGGAGAGCGTTTCCAGCTCGCCCAGCATGAACAGGGCATCGGCATACTTGCGCCGCAGCTCCTCCCGGCGTACGTCGGTCCACGTCTGGTACACGTTCTCGAGGTAGTCGCCGCCGTACAGCGCGATCCCCTCCGGCATTGCACCCGGCCGGCTGGCCTCTGCCACCAGGGACTCGAACTGCGCCACGTCGTAGCTCAACTGAAAGTCTGGGGCGAGGGCGTAAGCGGCGTTCCGGCGCACGAGCGCCCCTTTCCCGATCAGCCGGCGCAGGCGCCACAGGGTGGTGTGGAAGTTGCTGTGCACCTGCTCTGGCATGAAGTCCGGCCAGAAATCGGCGCCGATCTGGTCCTCGGTGATGGCCTCGTGCTCCAGCAGATAGAACATAAGCAGTTTCTGCAGGCCGGTCTGGCTATCTGCGCTCTCTTCCGGCGCGACGCGCCGGGTGACCTCCATCGCCCCCAGCGCCCGGACGATCACCTCCGGCTGCGTCTCGGCCGGCTCGGCGGCAGGTTGCACCAGCCATTTGTTGAGGTCGAGGCGGACGTGATCCATCTGTTGGCGCAGCGCGGCCAGTTGGCGGTGCTGCGGGTGGGCCAGCGCCATGGCGGCGACGAAGGGGCGGGCGCGGCGCGCGGCCACCGTCAGGAAGTGCCAGTAGCCCAACTGCGCCGCGAGGGTAAGCGCCTTGAAAAGCAGGCCGGCCGCCTCCCGGCGCTGGCCGGCATCAAACTGGATGCGCGCCATGAGAAACCAGGCCAGGGCGTGCTCGGCGCTGGCCGCCGCACCGACTGCCTCCAGCCCCTCTTCAAGCAGTGCGCGAGCGGCCGTCGGCTGGCACATTTCCAGCAACAGGTCGGCCTGATACACCTGGTACGGCCCCTGCCGGAAGCCGGGTGGCAGGCGGGACGCCGCCTGGCGCAGCAGGTATTGGGCCTGACCGAAATCGCCCAGGCGCATCGCCAGCCGCGACAGGCCGCGGTCAACGTGGCCCAGCAGCTCTTCGGAGCCGATTTCGGCGCCAATCTGGCCGGCCAGTTCGTACAGCTCGTGGGCCTGGTCAAGGTAGCCCTCGTCGCTGAGCAAATCGGCCTGCCCGATGAGCACGACTGCCTCAGTCCGGCGCCAGCCCGACTGGCGGGCGTATTCCAGCGCCTCGGCGTAGTGCGACCAACTCTCCTCCAGCTTGCCGGCGAAATGGAAGAGTGAAGCAATGTTGTTCAGAGCACTGGCCAGCGCCCCCATCGGGCCGATGTCCCGCCTGATGAGCAAAGCTTCCTCGTACGCCAGTTGAGCGTCGAGGACTCGCCCGGCAGCGAGCCAGAAGTTGCCGCAGTCCTGCAGCGCAGTCGCAAGGTCCAGCCGATGTCCCACAGCCCTCAGACTGACGATGGCTTTCTCCAGAGCGACGCGTGCTGGGTCCATCATTCCCATAAAGCTGAGGCAGAGACCTTTGGTGCGCAAAGCCGTTCCGACCTGGCCCGGAGCATCCGGAGAAAGCAGCAGGGCCTCGTCCACCATGCGAATCCCGTCATCGTATTGCTGCTGAAATCGCGCGACCACGGCCCTGTTCACGAGCACATCCGCTGTCTTGTGGTTGTCGCCCCGCGCACGGAAGACAGCCTCCGCCTTCAGGAAAGCAGCTTCGGCGCCGCCGTAGTCACCGCTGTCAGCGAGCGCGATGCCGTGGCTGTGGAGCAAATTCGGCGCCCTATCGTGATACGCCTCCGGCAGCGCAGCCACCCACCCCGCCAGCACCCGCGTCTGGCCGGCCCTCAACAGCGCGTTGGCCGC
>CAYZNA010000591.1:0-2013 GCA_964478665.1 uncultured Anaerolineales bacterium | reverse complement strand
CTCGGCGGCGGCGGTTCCGGCCGGTGATGCCGGTGCAGCTTGGCCACCCCGGCCGGCTTCTCCGGCCGCTGCGCGATCTCCTCGTGGACCAGCCGCTTGCCCCGATAGCGGATCTCTAACCGCCCGTCTTCCCATTCGCACACCGTGACCTTGCTGCGCGCCGGAGCGTACGCGCTCTGGCGCTTCACTTGGAACAAGCGGTTGTCGTGGCGCACCACCCAGTCGTTTCCCAGCGTCCGCTCCGTCTCCTTGCGGAAAACTTCGTCCAAGTCCCGCTTCGCCGGGGCGGAGCCGTGATAGTCCTCCGCCGCGGCCGGCGGCCGGGCAAACCGGCGATTGTGTTCCGGCAAGTACTCCTTGTCCAGAAACTCGTTGGCCGCCGCGTGGGTCGCAACTTTCTTGCGCCGCATTTTCTTGATCAGCCGGTCCTGATGGGTCCCGTGATTGCGCTCCACGCGCCCCTTGGCTTGAGCTGAACCCGCCGCGATGATCCGGATTTGCAGACGTGCGCACATCGCCCCAAACTGCGTCAGCGGCACTGCCCCGCTGATTCGCTCCTTCGCGTTAGGCTCCCTCACGTACACGTTCTTCCAGTCCGTGTACAGCGCCAGCGGCACCCCATACTCCTCGATCCACGCGCGTAACACCCCGGCTGCCGCCCACGTCGTCTCCTGGCTCCCTAACCGGCTCAGCGTCGTGCTCGTCGCATCATCCACCATGTTCATCAAACAGCCGCCCGGCCCCCGCTGTTCCAACCACTCCGTAAAGCTGCCGTCCAACTGCACCAGTTCGCCGCGATGTGCCTTCCGCTCCCGCCGTTGCCGGTGCCGCTTGCGCTTCCGCTGCCGGCTCCACAGCCTCGCTGCCAGCATCCACCGCCGCAGCGTCTCCGCATCCACCTCCAGACCGTCTTCACTGGCCAGGTGCTCGGCCGCCAGCGTCGGCCCAAATCGCTCTCCCACCGGCCCCGAGTACTTCCGAAGGATCAGCCGCAACACCCTTTCCCGAAACTTCCGCGGCTTGGCCCGATTCGATTCCCTTCCCGCGTTGCTGTGCTTGAGACCCCCGGCTCCCTCCTCCCGATACCGCTTCCCCAGCCGTTTCGCCTGCCGATAACTGATCCCCAGAATCTCGGCTGCATCCACCAGCTTCAGCTCCTTGCTCTTCACCCGCGCCAGCACCTCAACCCGGCGCAGTTCTTCTTGGCTCATCGATGTCCTCCCCAACCGACCTCCTCCTCAGGAAGTCTTCAGCGTAAGGGGACATTTCTATCGAGGCCACAAGGGGACATTATCATCGAGGTACAACACCCAAAAAGGGGACGGAGCGTAATCCCTCAGTCTCGGGGACAGGCCTGAGTTGGCGCACACGGGTGCGGCAGCGGCGCAGAGGGTGCCGTTGAATGGCGTCGGATTGAATGGCGGCCGAGGGCTCAACGGGTATCCAGCAGCAGTGCCACGGGTTTTTGGGTGGGATCGGCCGCGAGTTGATCGAGCACCGCCTTGCAGTGGGCTTCCGGATCAGCGACCCGCTTGACCAGCGTGTGGACCACGCTCCTCAGCACCTCGCGCGTTTTCGCGCCGGCATCGGATTGCGACCCGAAGCTCACCTTGCGGGCGATCACCGTCGGCCGCAGTTCACGCTCGGCCCGGTTGTTGTCGGCCGGCACCGCCCGAGTTTTCACCCAGCGGTACAGACGATGGGCGTTGTCGCGGAAGATGCCCTGTATCTGGCGGATACCCAAGTGTTGGGCGGGTTGCTCCACCAGATCCACGATCTGTTGTTGCAACGGGCGCGCTTGATCGTAATCGCGCCCAGAAACAATGCCGCCATGCGATGCAGGATGTCGAAGACTGCGCCCACGCCGATACCCAGTTGATCGCCCAACCGCCCCATCGGAATCCCCTGGCGGTAATGCAGGAACACCACCCGAGTGATGAGTGGATTGCCGGACAGACTAGAGAATCGGTTCGGCGCGTAGCGGCTGGCTGTCGATGACCGAGCGGTCGCGGT
>CAYZNA010000590.1:0-2018 GCA_964478665.1 uncultured Anaerolineales bacterium | reverse complement strand
AGTTCGTTTATCGCAGGCTGGAAAACGACCCCCTCAGTTTTTTTTTCGTCACCCTGCATCAATTCTTTGTCAACTTTCCAAACGGCCTGGGCTGGATCCCGGCGACCCTTTTTGGCTACTGGCGCTTGCTGAGTTTCTCCCTGTTTGCGCCGGTTTACTTCCTCCGCACCGTGCTCCGGTTTCGCAGAGCCGAAGCCGCGGATGTGTTTGCCAGCCTTGCCTTGCCGGTGGGTCTGCTCATGGCCCTGGTAGCAAGCAGTCGCAGCATTTACGGGCTGGAGGGCGCGCACGTCTTCCGCGAAGCCGCCTACGGCTTGCAGTTCATGGCGCCGATGATTGACCTCGTCGCCATCGCCGCATTGTTCGACCGGGTGAAATGGAACAGCGGCGGACTGGCGCTGGGCGGGGCGGCCCTCTTCGCAGCGGCGCTGCTGCCTGCGATCCTCCAGACCACGGTGCACCAGGGATCAGACAGAATCATTGTCCTCAGCCCGGGAGAGCAGGGGGCGCTGGTGTACTTGCGCGAGCAGACGCCGCTGGACGCGGTTGTCATTGACGCGCGCGCGGATTCCTTCCCGTTGCCGAGGAGAGTCGCCGAACGCCTCTACAGGTTTGCCGTCATCTCCGGATTCAGCGGCCGGCGTTCGGTGCTGGAATACTATCGCAGTGAGGTTGACAGCAACCTGAACCGGGGGTGGGACATCGAGACGCTTTTCTCCACCACCGACTTCAGTGCGGCGCGCGCCATCCTCGATCGGTACAAGGTGGACTATATCGTCGAGTATTCTGGAAAGCCGCTCCAGATTCCCACCGAGGGGCTTGAACTTGTCTACGATGGGCTGGATGTGCGAATCTATCAGGTGAGAGAGATCGCCCCGGCTCGAATGGCGGAACCCCGATACACGCCCGGCGGCCTGCGTTGAATGAAGGCCTCGGTCTTTGGGGTGTCGCGGAGGCCGTGGTGCTCCCCCGCGTCGGGAACAGCGAGAACACGGCCAGGTTAAACTACCGGCTCGCGCCGCTGCCCGCAGGCGAGGCCGATCTCGGGGTCGTCTTTGCGCGCGGCGATGCGCCGGAGGAAATGGAACCATGACCACTATGCTGCCTCAATTTCTTGGATTGGCTCTGTTGTGCGGCGGAATCTGGCTGGGCTACCGCGCCTGGATTCGACCTCACCTGCCTGCGCTGGATTGGCCGGGCCGGGGACTGCTCTTCCTCGTGCTGCTCACCTTCATGGGCGGTTTCATCGGCAGCCCCTTCTGGTGGGCCGATGAGCCGCGCGCTTTCTCGTGGGACCTGCCGCCGCTGGCCGGGCGCATGTTGGCTGCCGCCGGGTGGGCGTTCGCCGTGGGCAGCCTTCTGGTTCTGCGCCGCCCCACCCGGAGCCGCGCCCGTTTGATTGTTCTTCTGCTGGCCGTGTACCTCGCCCCGCTCGTCGCCGCCATCTTCGCCTTTCATCTCAACCGCTTCGATTTCGCCGCGCCCATCACTTACATGTTCTTCCTCATCGCAGCGAGTATGACCGCCGCCTCGCTCCGGGTTCTCTTTCGCCCGCCCGCCTTCCTTCCCGATTCCGCCCCCGACCTCGCCCCCGCTCCTTCGCCCGCGCGCGGATGGCTGGCGCTCACGGCGCTCGTCACCGGCTTGTGGGGACTCGCTCTCTTCGCCGCCGACAACGGGCCTTCCGCGCTGGTGTGGGCGTGGCCCGGCGACCTGCTCTCCAGCCGGCTCATCGGCGTGATGCTGCTGGCAATCGCGGCAGGCTCCGCGTGGGGACTGCGGCGCGCCGGAACCGCCCGGTTGATGCTGGCCGTGCTGTTGACGTACGGCATCGGGCTGGTGCTGGCCGGCCTGTGGAGTCTGCTGCCCGGCAAGCCGGTTCCTCTCGGCTATGTGGTCGTGTTCGGAGTTTTCGGTGTGGGGTCTGCTGCTCTATTGCTTGCCGGAGGGCGCGGGGAAGTCGCAAGGTGAGTCTGCCCGTCAGACCGACGCGGTCTTGGAGACCGCGTCGGTCTGAG
>CAYZNA010000589.1:0-2018 GCA_964478665.1 uncultured Anaerolineales bacterium | reverse complement strand
CGTTCATGATCGGCTCCAGCAACACCGGCCCGGCATCCTTTATGCCCAACTTGAAGGCCTCCCGGCCGGCGATTTCAAAGGCCACCGGCTTGGAGTCCACCGGATGCTCTTTACCGTCGGTAACTGCCACCCTGACGTTCCCCACCGGGTAGCCGGCAATCACACCCTGCTGCATCACGCCGCGCACGCCCTTCTCGATGGCCGGCATGTACGAGCCGGAGACCGCGCCGCCGACCACCTCGCTCACAAACTCAAACTCGGCCTCGGCCAGCGGCTCCACGCGCATGTACACCTCGCCGAACTGGCCCGAACCGCCGGTCTGCTTCTTGTGCCGGTAGTGGCTGTCGGCAGTGCGGGTGATGGACTCGCGGTATGGCACTCGGGGGGTATCAATGTGCAGGCCCACCTGGAATTTGCTCTCGGCACGCCGGATGGCTACGTCTATGTGCTGGTCACCCATGCCCTGCAGGATGGTCTGGTGGGTGGTCGGCTCGTTGTGCCAGCTCAGGGTCATGTCCTCCTCGCACAGCCGGGTGAGGGTGGGGCCCATCCTGGCCGAGTCGGCCTGAGTTCTGGGAGTGACCGCCACCTGGTACAGCGCGGTCGGGCAGCGGGGCATGGCCAGGGCCAGCGGGTGGCCCCGGTCGCAGAAGGTGTCGCCGGTGGCGGCCGCGCTTAGCCTGGCCACCACGCCGATGTCGCCGGCGTGCAGGTGCTTCACCGGGGTCAGTTCTTTGCCGCGCGGCACGCTCACCCCGCCAAAGCGCTCCTCCACCGCTCTGGTCTGGTTCCACAGCCGGCCTTCGCCGGCCAGCACGCCGGAGAATACCCGGAAGTAGGTCAGCTTGCCCACAAACGGGTCGGCGGTAGTTTTCCACACGTAGGCCGCCAGCGGGCCGGCATCGCTGCACGGCAGGCTCTCCGCCTCGTCGTCCTTGCCCCGGGCCTGTTCCGGGCCGGCCTCGTTGGGGGAGGGCAGGTAGCGGGTAACGCCGGTCAGGATGGGGTCCAGCCCGATCTCGTTGAACGCCGAGCACACGAATACCGGCGCGCAACTTCCCTGGCCCACCGCCTGCTTGAACCCGCGCACCACTTCGTCGTGAGTGAGTTCCTCGCCTTCGAGGTATTTCTCGATCAGATCATCGGCGCCCTCGGCAGCCGCCTCCACCAGCGCCATGCGCGCGGTCTCGGCTGCCTCGCGGTACTCGGCCGGGATGTCCTCCAGCGTGGCGCCCTTGCCGCGCCGCGCCTTCATGGAGAGCAGGCCCACCACCCCGCTGAAGGCCGGCCCGGCGCCCATCGGAAGCTGCACCGGCACCAGGCGCACGTCGGCCAGTTCCTGCACCGCTTCCAGGGTGCGCTCAAAGTTGGCGTTTTCCCGGTCCATTTTGGTGATTACCACAAAGCGCGGCAGCTTGCGCTCGTCGCAGTAGCCCCACACCAGTTCGGTGCCCACTTCCACGCCAGAAACGGCGTCCACCACCACCAGCGCGGCATCGGCCACCCGCAGGGCAGACTTGACCTCGCCCACAAAGTCGGTGAACCCCGGCGTATCCAGAAAGTTGATTTTGATGTGGTCATATTCGCAGGGGATAACAGCAGTGGAGAGGGAAATCCTGCGACGCTGCTCTTCCTCCTCGAAGTCGGGGACCGTGGTCCCATCTTCCACTTTGCCGATGCGGTTGGTCACCCCGGTATAATGCAACAGGGTCTCCACCAGCGAAGTCTTGCCCGCGCCGCTGTGCGAGACCAGCGCCACGTTGCGAATGAACTCGGTTCCATATTCTTTCATAATCGGTCAGGCCCTCCGGGGTGAGGATGAGTAGAAACAGAATGGGGTGATTGTAAAGGAGGGCGCGCTTGCTGTCAAAGACATTCTTCCCAGAGCACAGTTGCGCGACCCGGCCCACCATCAGCAGGTGGAAGTACACCGGCGAGAGGGCGCCGACCAGCGGCGGCAGCGGGGCCAGCAGCCGGCCTACAACGAGCGCAGCCACGAAATACACCAGGGCAGCTTT
>CAYZNA010000588.1:0-2022 GCA_964478665.1 uncultured Anaerolineales bacterium | reverse complement strand
GTTTCAGGACGCGGCGGCGGTCGTTGGGGGGCAGATCGCCCAGCCCGTAAATCGTCGGGGCCACGGCCGCCTTCAGGGTCTGGATGAACTGGGGCGGGCTGGCCTCGCCGCGCACGTGATCCTGGAGCATGGCGCAGACCGTCCGGCTGGCTTCCTGGTCATCGCAGCGAAGGACGGACGCGGCGAAGTTATAGCCGCCCAGGTGGACGGCGGCGCAGGCCCAACCGCTCTTGGAGCCGGTGAAGTCCGAGGTCAGGTAAAGATGGCCGCAGATCAGCCGGTAATCGCCCAGCTGCCGCGAATGACTTTCGGTCTGTTCGATTTGATAGGCGTGGCGGCGGTGGCGGACGGGGAAGGCCTTGACCAGCGCGTTGATGGCGTAGCTGGCGGCGACGTGCTCCGGCCGGATGGCGGCGGGCAGCACCAGGCGGCGATAGACTTCGGCCCCGTTGCCGTAGCGCGGGTCGTTGCTCTCCGCCTTCTCCAGGTCGGCCAGGAGGGCGGCGGCGAGGTCTTCGGAGGTGAAGTGCGAGGCCAGGTCTATGGCGCGGGCGGCGTACTTGAGCACCTGCGCGCTTTCCAGGCCGGAGAGGTCGCTGAAAAACCAGCCGCAACTGGTGTACATGAGCATGGCGTGGCGCTGCATTTCGAGCAGGGTCAGCGCGCGCTCCCGCTCGGCGGGCGTGAGGCGGCGCCGGGCGCGCGCTTCGAGAAAGGCGTTCATGCGCTCGGGGTCCCGGTCGGGGAGGGCGTCGCCGTAGGCGTCGCGCGCTTCCCACGGCTCTCCCAGGAGGGGCGGGGCCTCGCGCTCGTAGATGGCCGCCAGCGCGTCGCGCAGATGGTCGAGGGCCGTTCGCAGCGGGGCGCGCCAGCGCTGATGCCACTCGGCCGGGCCGCCGGTCTGGCAGCCGCAGTCCCGGCGCCAACGGTCCACCCCGTGCGCGCAGCTCCAGGCGGTGTCCGGCTTGATCTGCACTTCCCACCGCGGCGGCGCGAGGTCGAGGCAGGCGGCATAGTTGGTCACGACGAAACCCCGGGCCGGCGCTTCGTGCGTGAGCGCGTGGATCAGCGTGCGCTCGGCAAATTTTTTGTGATGGCCGAACGTCTCGCCGTCCGTGGCGAAGTGGATCAGTTGGGGGTGATGGCGGGCGGGGTCCACGGCCGCGGCCAGGCGGGAGACGAGATGCTGGCTGCTCGTAAACAAATCCCCATAACCCGCTGCGTGCGCGAGGGGGCCATCGCAGAAAAAGACGGCGATGCTCCGCCCGCCCGGCAGCCGGCAGAGATAGGCCCGCGAAGGATCAATGCCCCCATCGCCGGCCTCCTGCCACCCCGCGTGATCCGCCGCACTCAGTCGGCGCGCCCGCGCCGCCTGCGCGGGGGCGAGGATGACGTAGCGCATCCCGGCCTCGGCCAGAACCTCGAGCGTTTCGCAATCCACGGCGGTCTCGGCCAGCCACATCGCCTCCGCCTCGCGCCCGAAGTGATAGCGGAAATCCGCCAGCCCCCAGCGCACCTGCGTGACCTTGTCGCGCCGGTTGGCGAGGGGCATGATCACGTGGCTGTAGACTTGCGCGATGGCGTTGCCGTGCCCCAGGCGCGCCAGGCCGGCCCGGTCGCCCTGGCGGATGCGGTCGTACACGTCCGGGGCGTTGACGCGCACCCAGGAGAGCAGGGTGGGGCCGAAGTTGAACGAGAGGTAGGCGAAGTTGTTGAGGATGTCCACCACGCGCCCGTCGTCCGCGAGCACGCGCGCGAAAGCGTTGGCGCGGTAGCACTCCTCGTTGATGCGCTCGTTCCAGTCGTGGAAGGGATCCGCGCCCGGCTCCCGGTCAACCTCCTCGGTCCACGGGTTCTCGCGCGGGGGCTGGTAGAAGTGGCCGTGCAGGGTGAGGTAGAGGGGCATGGGGGAAGTATAAATCCCAAATGCCAAATGGCAAATGGCAAATGGCGAATGGCAAATGGCGAATGGCGAATGGCGAATGGCGAATGGCAAATGGCGAATGGCGAATGGCGAATGGC
>CAYZNA010000587.1:0-2029 GCA_964478665.1 uncultured Anaerolineales bacterium | reverse complement strand
ACCTCGGTCGGTCTCTCACCGACTGGACGATGTGTCCTTGACTGGACACGCCGATTTCCCATCGCTCGTGATACAGCGCCGCCAGTTCCTGGGCGGGCGCCGGATCGGGATCCAGAATGCTCGTCACCAGCCGATAGATCGGCTCGGCGCCGGCCACCCCTTCCAGGCTGTATTCAATCACGCGCACGCGGATGCCGTGGGCGCCCCGGCGGCGGTCCTTGTCGGAGCGATAAATCGTGCTCAGGTAGGAGCCGTCCGGCAGCCGTTTTTCACACGGCAGGCGCAGATTCTTTTTGACTCTCCAGAGCAGATCGGCCCCGGTGGCGCGGGCCTTCTTCCAAAGCTCAAACCCAAAAAAGTTCCGATCCGCCAGACACAACATTCCCTTCTTGAGCCAGGGCAATGCCTTGTGGGCCAGCGCAATTTCCCCGTCGCGATAGCCTCCCAGTTGCGTGCCAAACAACACATGCGTTCCGTTTTCCACCAAGGATAGGAAGCGCACTTGCGGGTAGGCGCTGCTGCCCCGACTCGCCGACGGCCGTCCAAAGGCTTTCTCGTTGTCCTGGTTATCGGCAACATCCATTGTGCTCCCGTCCACACTGACCAAGCGCCAATCGCGATACCAAGCACCTTGGGTCCTCTTCACCGCGATGGGGGCGACCACCTCGTCATGCAATAGCTTCAGCGGTTCCCATCCCAGCCGGGTGCGGGCCTGCGAGATCCCCGACTTGCCCGCCACCTTCACTTCCCCCTCCGGCCCCAGCAACCACTTGATGCCTTCCAGCAAGCAGCGCAGCACTTCTCGATACGAGACCTGCATATACAGCGTCAACGCGAGGACGTAGTACAGAGTCACGTGTGCGGGTAAATCCCGTTGCCGCCGGCTCGTCTTCCCGGTGGCGGCCACGGCAGCCTTCACCCTGTCCAGTGGGAATGTCTTGGTGAGGACGCCCAAACTGATGTAGTCGGCGATTCGCGCGCCCTTCGGCAATTCAGCAACGGTACGTGCCATTCCAGGGGCCTCCCGCCCCAAACAGAATAGCACGAAAATGTTATTAAGTGAACAGTATTGCAGTTAGGCCATAGCTTCAGCCAGCCGCCGGGTGCTTCCAAGGACCTTGCCGCGAAGAAAATTCTGAAACGCAGCGCTGAGTATCAGGCGCCACCGCGCCACTAGGGTCAACTGCACCGCAGAAGCTTTCAGTCGCTGGAGGAACCGGCTCACCCTCGTCAACGCTGCCGCGATCAGCCTTCCCTTGGAATGCGTGCTCGTGATCTCCACCGTGGTTTGATTGCTGTGCCGGGTCCGCCGCGCGATGCCGTGCAACGCCAGCGGACGCGAGGTCACCGCCTCCGCATGCTTGTCCGGGATCCCCAAGCGCATGAAGATCGTCCACCAGTTGTAGACCAAGGCCGTGATGCGCGCCATCATCTGGCATCGCTTCCGGTCGTGCGTGGTAAAACCGGCCCCGGCCCACTGGTTCTTCAACTCGTCGAAATTGTTTTCCGAATCCCCCCGGTCGCGGTAGTGTTGGGCAATCGTCCGCACTTCGTCCGGCATCGATGTCACCAGCACCGCGTACTCATACCGCACACCCGCCTGCGTCGCTTCGGGCAGATCCAAGGTCAACTGCTTGGCGGTCTTTCGTTTGCTTTTCTTCTTGCCCTCCCCTTCTCCCTCTGCGTCCTGCCGCAGCGGCCGCCGCAACACCACCACACGCCGCGCCTTGGTCCACCCGCTCCGCCGCAGTTCGGTCGCCAAGCCCTGCCCTTGTTGCCCCGCTTCCACCCACTCGTCCCTTCCGAACAATCGGTCGATCAACTTCTTCACGTTCGCCGTCTGCTTCAGTTTGAACAGATAGGCAATCTGGTGCTGCTCGGCTCCTTCCGTCGCCCGCTCCGTGCCCCAATTACAATCCCGGCGCAGAAACGCCGGACGGCACCCTTCCTCCAGTCCGTCCAGCAACGCCCACAGGGTGCACTTCAGAATTATGAGGTGAAGTCACGCGGCAGCCTCGACCGGACTTGA
>CAYZNA010000586.1:0-2032 GCA_964478665.1 uncultured Anaerolineales bacterium | reverse complement strand
GCCATCTGCCATCTGCCATCTGCCATCTGCCATCTGCCATCTGCCATCTGCCATCCGCCATCTGCCATCTGCCACATGCACGCTCATCTACTGCTCGCCTGGGATTGGGAATACGACGCGCCGTTTGTGGCGCTGCTGGAAGAGACCTTCCGCCGCCGGGGGCTGACGCTGCTGCCCGTGCAGCGCCCCGGCCTCGCGCGCCTGCTGGACGCGCTTTCGGTGGGGCGCTACACCGCCAGCGCGTTTCTGGACCGCGCCTCCGATGTGGAGGACGCCTACCTGCCGCTGGTCGAGTGGGCGCGGCTGAACGCGCCGGGGTTGGTCAACCCGTATCCGCTGGCTCGCCGCGCGTGGGTGAAGACGGCCATGCATTGGGAGTTCATCCGCGCCGGGCTGCACACCCCGTACACGCTGGCCCTGCCCGCCCACAAACGCACCCCGGAGATTTATCCGCCGCCCAATCTCAAACCGCTCGGCGTGCCGTTTGTGGTCAAGCCGGCGGAGGGTGGCGGCGGCTGGGCGGTGAGCACGAACGCGGTGGACTGGGAAGACGTGCAACGGGCGCGCATGGCCGAAGAGGCAGAGGATTTTCTGTTACAGGCGCACGTCGAGCCGCTGCTGCTGGAGGCGCGCTCCGGCCCGCGGCGGGCGTGGTTCCGCGTGCTGTACGCCTGCGGGCGGGTGCTGCCCTGCTGGTGGGACGACCGCACCCGGCTGTACGGCGGCCCGGTCACGCAGGCTGAACGCGACCTGTTCGGCCTCGGCTCGCTGTGGGACATCGCCCGCGCGGCGGCGGGCATTGCCCGGCTGGGCCTGTTTTCCACCGAGGTCGCCCGCGTGGCGGATGGGCGTTTTGTGGCCGTGGATTACGTGAACGACCCGATTGACCTGCGCCTGAAAAGCGTGGCCGCCACCGGCGTGCCGGACGAGGTGGTGCAGCAGGTGTGCGAGGCGCTGGCGGATTGGTCAGTCCAGACTTAACAGTTTCCGCTGAATAGTCCGGCGCGCTTGTTCGCCGTGCACGGCCACCGCCATCTCGATCATCGTCGCCCGCTCGGCGGACAGCCACGCTTCAACCAGTTCCCCCCACGCCTCGTCTTCGGCCGGTGAGAGCGGCTGGCCGGCTTCGCGTCTGGCGGAAAGCGTTTTCCACTGCGCCATTTGCGCCGCCGAAAGACCGACCGGCTGGACTCCGAGACGCTCGGCAGGCAGTGCGGGTTCGCGCGTTTCGGCCAGCACCGGCACGAGTTGCACGAACCAGCGCATTTCTTCCGGCGAAAATCCCCGGACAACCTGGGCCACGGCCTTAACGACGCGCGGCGGGTGAAGGGTGGTAGCGGTAGCAGTCATGCGGGTGCTCCTGAACCTGTCTGGCTGTAGTATAGTGCAGCCTCTGCGCTGCGTCAAAAGACTCGGGAGGAATTGTGACGACGTATAACGACGCTCTGCCGATACATCACCGCTACGTTTGCCAGCGAGGACGAACCGCTGCGCCGGGTGCGCGAGATGATCCCGCAGAAGGGGCTGCCGGAGATTTCTGTCCGGCCCGAAGAGGGGCGCTTTCTGCAACTGCTGGTCCGGGCGGTCGGGGCGCGGCGGGCGGTGGAGATCGGCACGCTGGGCGGGTACAGCGGCACGTGGATCGCGCGCGGGCTGGCCGAGGGCGGGCAACTGCTCACCATCGAGAAAGACCCCCGGCACGCAGAAGTCGCGCGGGAACACTTCGCCCTCGCCGGGGTGGCCGACCGGGTGGAGATCAAAGTGGGCGACGCCCACGACCTGCTGCCGGGGCTGCGCGGCCCGTTCGATTTCGTGTTCGTTGACGCGGAGAAGTCCGGCTACCCGGCCTATCTGGAATGGGCGGCGGGGGCGCTGCGCCCCGGCAGGATGCTGGCGGCGCACAACGCCTTTCGCGGCGGGCGGCTGCTCGACCCGAACGACCGCGACCCGGACAACGAGACCCTGCGGGCCTTCAATCTGCGGCTGGCGCGCGACCCGCGCTGGCTGGCGACCATCTATCCGGGCGGGGACG
>CAYZNA010000585.1:0-2035 GCA_964478665.1 uncultured Anaerolineales bacterium | reverse complement strand
GTGGCGCGGCAGAGGGGGAGGTGAGACTGGAGACTGGAGATTGGAGATTCGCGATTGCCGATTGGGGATTCGCGATTGCTGATTGCTGATTGGCGACAGACAATCTGCCATCGGCGATTTGCCATCAGCCATCGGCGATTTGCCATCAGCCATCCGCCACCTGCTACTGCGCCAGCGGCAGCGCAATCGTAAGCGTGGCGCCGAGGTTCTCGCCCGGACTCTCGGCCCACACCCGCCCGCCATGGACATTCACGAGGCCGCGCGCGCTGGGCAGCCGCACACCGATGCCGCCGTGGCGGCGGGGCATGGGGCTGGCCACCTGATAGAACTCGTCGAAGATGCGTTCCAGTTCACCTTCCGGCAGGCCGATGCCATTGTCCTGCACCTGAAACCAGGCCTCGCCGCCTTTGCGGAAAGCCCGGGCCACGATCCGGCCGGCCGCCGGAGTGAACTTCACGGCGTTGTTCACCAGGTTGCTGATTGCCAGAATCAGTTTGGGGGGATCCACGTTGACCCACAGCGGCTCGGCGGGCGCTTCCACCACAATCACCTGCCCTTTGGCCGCGGCCATTTCCTCGTTCTCCCGCGCGGCGCTGCGCACCAGCAGTTCCGCCGGAGCGCGCTCCAGCACCAGTTCCGTGCTGCCCACCTGCAGCAGATTGACGCTGGTCATGTCCTCCACCACCGCGCGCATCCGCAAGGCCGCGTTCAGCACGGCCTCGGCCAGTTCGAGCGACTGCCCCCGCGCGTCCTCTTTCAGAAAAGCCGCATAGCCCAGAATCACGCCCAGCGGTGTGCGCAGTTCGTGCGAGGCAATGGCGATGAAATCGCTCTTGATCTTGTCCACCTTGCCCAGTTCTTGATAGGCTTTCTGGAGAGCGTCGAGCAGGCGGGCGTTGTTGATGGCCACCGCGGCCTGCGAGGCAATGATGGAGAGCACCGCGGTGTCTTGCTCGTCGAAGTCTCCGTCGCGCTTGTTCAGCGCTTCCAGCACACCGGTGACGTTGTCCTTGATGCGCATGGGCACGCCGATGAGCGCGCGCGTCTCGAACCGGATCTTCTGCCCGACTTCGCGGTAATGCCGGGGGTCCTGCTCCACGTGGTTGATGATCTGCGCCCGGTTCTCGCGGAAGATCGTGCCGGCAATGCTGGAGTCCATCGGCACGGGAATGCGGGCCAGTTCGGCGGCGTCCGAGCCGGTGGCCGCGGCGAATTTCAGTTCGTGCGTGTTTTCTTCCAGCAGCAGGATCGAGGCCGCTTCGGTTTCCAGCAGTTCGGCGGCGGTCTGGATGATGAACTGGAGCAGTTCGTGCAGGTCCAGCGTGGAATTGAGCGTGACGCTCACTTCCACCAGACGGGAAAGCAGGCGGACGCGCTTCTGTAGTTCTCTCTCCTGAGTCGCAATCGCTCCCGGCGGCATAGGGGAGGATTGTAGTCGAAACTAAATTCAATGTCTACCGGGCGGTGTTTGCAGGGAGCATCTCGGCGCAGGGGCGGATTTTCCTCACCCATTCGGCATCCGGCAGACGCGTCGCGGAACGGCTCAAGCCGGGCAGAATCCTGCTTCGGGATTGGCTCCTCGCAGTCGTCCGCTCTGGGCAGCGCGCCGATGGCTGCCCTTCTGGTGAGTTCAGGTTCTCGCCAGAGAATTGGAGCCGCGCCGCGAGTGCCAGCCGCCGAGTCCATCGCGCCGTAAGATGCGCCGTTGCGCAATTGTGCGCCGGGAGGCCGGGCGATGAGCAGGGTGAGTCAGTCCGCCAGCCCCTGTTGTCTGCGGACGTGCGCGAGATAGTCTTTGATTTGTTGCGGGGTGGGAGGCTGGGGGCCGGCGAGGAGGAGATAGGCGGGCGCCCAGAAATCGCCGGTGGGGTCGTCTTTCACCATTTGCGGAAACTCGGCGAACACTTTCTGCGAGGTGAGGGATTTGAGGAGGCGGGCGGCGCGCACGGGGGCGGTGGTCGGCGGGCAGGCGATTTGCGCCCCGACGTGCTCGGGCCGCACGGTGCTGCGCTTGCCGCGCCAGTGCTACGCCACG